>NZ_JAWJWL010000008.1:0-264500 GCF_034721475.1 Burkholderia alba
CATCCGCTGGAACGAGCACGACGTCACCCTCGATCCAGTTCACTGAATCGGATTGATCTGTGTCAACGCGATTGACTTGCCCCATCGGCTTTAGCCGATGGGGCAAGCGTTGATGGCCGCCGATGACGATGATCGGCCGCGTGATTTTCTCCAGTTGCGGCGATACCGTTCAGCATCACTCGCACGGCCCCCAGCCATCCTCCCCAGGTTTTTCCCGCGCTCTCAGGTGTCAATAGAGTCGTCAGCTCGGGTTCGCTTGGCGGCGTTGAATTCGATCGAATAAACCGGGCGCCGCGGCATGGATTCGGCAAGTCGGTCTTTCGGAACAGACCTTCCATCGGTGGAAGAAGCAACACGCCGGGATGCGGTCGGGTCGGGTGTGCTAACCCAAGCAGTTGCGGAACAAGCACGCGAAACTCAAGAAGCGGGTTGCCGAACTGAGCGGGACAAGGCCATCCGGCAAGACGTTGCCTCGAAAAAGCGGTCCGGTCCGCGCCGAGGAGAGACGCGACGGATTACGTGGTGAAGCCGCCAAGGATTGACGATGAGGCGGCCCTGTCGGCTCGTGAAGCAACCGCATAGCGTTCAGTACTACCGGAAGCACGAAGGATCCTGGTGCGGACCTCCGTTCACGCATGCGCAAGATTGCCTATGCACGTGTGCGCTACGGCTATCGACGTGCAAGAACAACGACACCCGCGAATCGCAGGATGAATAAGGCGTCAAACGGGGGCAAATGAGAAGCGCCGAGCGCCTTTGCTCGCGGAAGGTAGCCGACTCCAACACCTCGGCGGAGAGCCGCCACAGGTAAGGATTCCATGTCTGGCATTTCAGTCTGCCCACGCTGCTATTCACAACTCGCCAAAAGCATTGGACCGCCCAGGAGATCCCAGACGCCGTCGACCTATGATTGGCGAAACACGGCATCAAGGATTTCGTGATCGATGCGCTCAACGAACTCGAACACCTCATTGCATCGATTCAGTTGGCAATATTTCAATCCGCCTCGGAAAATCCTGTAATTATCGATAATCAATTATCTGAATTTCATGTCATTTCACTCGATTCATTGAGCAATGACGCAATTGATCAAACAGGCGTCGCAATTCCTATGAATTACAAATTCAATTCAAATAAATAATAAAGTGCTTTCTATAGCGTGTGCGGGACGTCCCGGCTCGATTGTCCCGACTTCAAGGATCCGACAGAATTGCGAAAGGAGTGTGTCATGAGCGGTCATTGCATGCGGTGGAAAAATAATCATCTTTCGTCCTTCTTTACGGGCATCATCTTCGCAGGCTTATTTTTATTCTCTACGTTGAGCCATGCGTATGACGCCTCCAATCACAACCTCGCGGTTTCCAATGGCCTGAAAGCTTCCGGCGATATTTTCGACAATAAAACGATGTCAAATCTTGGCAGAGCCCTCATGAAGCCGGATTCGGATCAGTGGTATAACCTGCCGGCTCATTGTGATGGCGGAGATTACTTGAGCCCGAAGAACAACGACGGAAAAGAATACCCGATATCCAGAAATCAAGCAAATGATTATTATAATCAATGTGTCAGGGAGATGGTTCGCTATTTGAACGCAGCCGTACAGGCCGCGAGCGGTTTGGTTCTGCCTGCTGGATCGGGATACAAGATTGACACGACCCAGTTGATTAATTCCAAAGATTGCGGAAATAACGATGAATGGGCTTGGGTCAAGGGAAAATACGATTCGAACGGGATCTGGAAAATGGGAAGCTACAAGCCATCCGGACTTTCTCAAGATTCACGTGCAAAATGCAGGGTTTTGAGAAATTTCGGGAGAATTCTACACGCGACGACGGATTTCTATGCTCACACCAACTATGCAGACAAAGCCAATCCCGCCATGCCCATTGGTGTGACCAATCCTCCAGGGCTTGATCTGGCACCCACGCCGGCACCTTTGCTGGAAACCTACTCTCTGTGGAAGTACAGGAACTCACTAGCTGACCCGGAAGGTGAAAAAGCAGATCAAGCCATGAAAGATAAAATTGAAAAATCAGAAGACAGGTTTCCTGTTAATTTGACCTCGGGTTGCTGGGTTTACTCCGACGAAGAATATCAAAGCAAATGTAAAAATAGAATCTCGGAGAGTAGCACGATGCAAAAAGATCGTTCGACCGATAATCGATCTTTGGCGGCAAAAGGCAATTTTGAAAATACGTTCGCCACGGCGACCGCGGACGTTCTCAGACAATGGGAAATCTTGAAAGCCGCATTGAATGACAAATATGGCCCCGAGAGAGCAACTTACATGATAGATGCAATCAGCAAAAATTAATCGCATCCCTCATTTCGAGGCCTCGTGGACACGGGGCCTCGATTGATCGACACAGGATGCGAGTCGAACCTCTTGGCTATGGGAAAGTGCACCAGGCAAGAGAGGCGGCCACCATAGAACGTATCCTGCGCGCCGCAGTAGCCCGGACAGCGCCGGCGACGGTACGTTCTTACCGTCGCAAGCTATTGTTCTGTCGGTTTTCACGGTTCTGCTCTACGGTGCGTTCCTTCTGCTGCAAATAGGTCTCTACCGCAGCTACTTCATACAACCGAAGGCGGGTACGCTATCCGTTCCGCTCATCGATACGCGAGATGCATCCGCCAACGCCCCAGGCGGAGTCAGGGTTGAGAGGAGACAAAACATTCGCACACGCAGTTTTGCTCATCGCACTGATGGTTCCAATCGTTTTGTTGGCCCATGATCTTGCCGTGGTCATCGATTATGGCGTGGCTAATGCCGGTGCACCCGTTGCAGTCGGTGGCGTGCTGATCGCCATCATCGTATTCACACCAGAGTCGATCACCGCAGTCAAAGCGGCGCTTAACAACGAGACGCAGCGAGCCATGAATCTCTGCCTCGGTGCGTTCGTATCCACGGTTGGGCTAACCGTACCAGCGGTCCTGGCAGTAGGCCTTGTCACCGGCAAAACGGTGATACTCGGGATCTCGCCGCAGGAAACCGTATTACTTGTCCTGACTTTGGCTCTCACGCTGCTCACTTACCTCGGACAGCGCACGCCCCCCCATGCAAGGCTTCATGCATCTGACTCTGTTTGGCGTGTTCTCGATGCTTCTATTCACCCACTAAAACGAATTGGATAGCCATGGCACCTGCGCAGTCGCTCATAAGGTCATTTATTTCGACGCGGCAGCCGCTATAACTATCCAAGCAATTCCCTCAAGACCAAGCGCCTCAAGAGCCAATCGGAGACCAGGCCCCTGAGGCGTTTTCTCACGTCACGGGAAAATTCATTTAATTAAAATATCATATTTAACCGGATTGCTCGCGCATTGCCCAATACCACACTGGAGCACCGTCGATACGAGATTCGCAAATATCAAAAATGCAAATATTCCTGTCGCGATCATTCCCCAAACATTTGTCCGCATCGACCTCACACCTGTATCATTGCCCACGCCTGCACCTCGGATTGAGATCAATACGGCTACGAACATCAAAATCAACACCGCCGCTATTACGCACCAAGTGTAGAAATGCAACCCCAACAGTGTGGATCCATAACCGCTAGATCCAGGAACGATATGCAACAATACTTGCCGCCCCGCCATCATCCCCGTTATAAGCGCGCTTAAAATCACAAATCCATAATGCATACCACGAGCACCATACTTCACATTCATCGCAAGCCCGAGGCCGACGAGGATTAACCCAATACGCTGCAACAAGCAGAGCGGACACGGCAGCTCGCCCAAGGCCAGTTGATAATAGAACGCAACGGCCAACGCCACACAAATGCCGAATAACGCAAGTATGTCGAGTGCATCGCAGGTCAGCACAATGCGGCTAATGTCGTTTCGTCTGATTGATGTGCTCATGTCGAAATATCCTTCAGAACGACAGATTGAGAGAATCGGTCATATGGTGCATGAATGATGCGAGCGTCACAATTAACGTGATGGCGATCAACAGCATCGCCGCTCGCGATCGCACATCACAGATAATTGCAGCCACCGACACGAGAGACAGTAGGAACGGAAGAAACATGAACATGAGAAGCTCTCCAGGTAAGTGAATGAACAAGATCGTTCGGTCAGATTTGAGCTGCTCAGTACAACTCAACGGCTACGATTCGTTCGGAAAACAATCAGCGTTGCGGAACCGGGACAAAGTGGATTGGGATGATCTGACGGTGATCGTATTCTCGGAAAATATGTCGATCCGACTCAAGGCCGTCCCGAAGCGTGAACCGAACTGTGGGGGGCATTTCAGTTGACTCGACAGCCGTTGGAGACTCCGTGACGGCGCCGTACCCGTTGGAATGTCGCGCGTGGATTCTGCGAGGTTGGCGACGAAAAGAGCCCATCGAGCCCGCCCGGTAAGCTGGCCGTATCAGCTATGCGGGTAACGTTGCCAACCGATCGGAGTTGCCCTGCGACTGATCATCGAGCCCCACCTCCCAGGTGGGGAAACGAGTGAGACTGAAGCGACGATCGCTGCCGTGGTGGAACGAAAAGATCGGAGCGGTTCCCCCGGCCACAGCAGCCAAATGCCGCTGATCGCCACGGCTACCGCGATCAAGCGGTCCCATACATTCAAAAATCGACTCGACTGAACGCGTTCACCAGACATGGACACCTCTGATTCTTATTTTATGAACAATCAAAATTCATCGGCTCACAATAGATTCTTCGATTCTCAAAAAAACGGAATACCTTGATATCAACCATTGCCGGTCAGCAACGAACGAGTGGACCGCAACGACAAGAGCGTGCAGACCACACCGGAAATCAGATAACCGGTCAGAGATACGAGCCGAACATATTCGAGAGCGTCAACACCGTCAGGGGCGTGAATGCGGCCCCGATGAGCCACGCCATGTCGGTTGTGATGGCAGCACCGGATAGCGTAATGGTGCGGCCAAGCCCGCCGATTGCCCGTACGACAGCCCCGGCAACGTGAAACCCGGGACAATGAATACGGCTTGGGCCGTGTGTCCGTCCAGCAGCCAAGGCGCGCCCGATGATCACACCAATAGCCATCTCGCCCGGCTTGGGTGGATGGCTCGGTCGTTCCAGCCCCGACGTTTCATTCAACGACGTGCTGGAATTCGCGCTTGTTGGAACGACGCCTCTGGAAGACATATACGCGTGCTTTCCTCGTGAACGACAAAACATAAGCACCCTACCCCATCACAGCGCATCGCGATTCAATTAATTTTCCGGAAATTAAAATTTATACCCATCACAAACAACAATACACCCAGAATTCACAAAAATAACTTATCTATTATTGTCGTTCATTTTATACAATAAATTCACACTACCAAAGAGTTGATCGAGCAACAACCCTGATCCCCATGATTCAATCTGATATTTCCCACCAAAGGCTCGATGACTTCATTATTGATGGGACTGATGGCGGGCTCCATGGCCCACCGGGCCGTCCAGGTGTTGGTGTTGGCGATCGCGGGCGGCCATCCAGCGACGCCTGTTCATGGATGCGCGCCATTGCTTCATTGATGCCATCCAGACGGGGGTTGATGGACCTTCGCACTGAAGGGCTCCTGCTGGAATTGCGGTCCAGCACGAGCATTTCCTTCTGATGGCAGAATAAATGCAACGCCCGAAATTACTTGATCTCGACTCGACTATTTAAGTGGCCGTCGTTTTTAGTCGGGGCTCCACTCAACCCCGTCTGACTTTAGTCAGGTCCGGGATTCACAAAATCATGGAGTTGTGGACTTTCAGAGGGGGCTCAGGGAGCGCCGCGGAAGCCCGGCATGGCGGAAGGCAGCAGACTCCAACAATCGTCCGGGGAGCCCCGTCAGGTTTGACTCCCACTCTGCCAGACCATGCCCTACCCATCATCCTACCCATACTGCAAGATCAATGGCGGCGAGAGACCAGAACCTGGCACACGTAACGTTTCCGATCCAGTCGTCGTGGCGCAATCCCAAATCCCACTTGATCGCCAATCGTGGGACAGAGCCCATGCGAGGCGGCGGTCCGCCCAGTCGTTTCGCGCCAATACCGTAAGCAATATAAGATACGGAGCGCCCCTGTCTGGCGCCTTTGGCAACTAGTCACGCTGTCTCAATTGCGCAACGTCAGACTGATGCACCTGTTTTCCAAGCTGTTCCGCGTCTCCCGCCTTCTAACGCCGCGCATAGTGACCGACTAATGCTCACTGCCGGCTCGGACGCCCGAAACCGACCAAGAACCGACGGTGTTTGTTGTGTAGATGCCGGTTGCAGTCATTTTCGGGACGCGGACAGATCAGACCACGGCGAGCGTCGCGGCATTGTCGTCGAATGGGTTGCGCCAGTCGTTGCCGCCGAAATCGTGGACGTACCCTTCGATCTTGCCCGGTTGCCGGCGGCCGACGAGCGAAAACACGGCGCCGCGAGCGGCAATCGGAAGGGCAAAGGTCACGTAACAGCGGTCGACGATCGGCAGATCGAGGCCGGCGAGCCGCGCCAGCGTCATCACCAAGACGGCAGGCGAGCCGGAATGAAGAAATTGACGGAGCAAGTCGGCGGCCGCTGGCGGCGTGGATGCGGAAGTCAGCATGGCGGCGTAAGTGTCTGCCGGATTGATGGTGCTCCTGATTTGTTCACGCCAGAGTCGCTCGATGACGCGGACCATCCGCGTACCGGTGGCGAGATCCGGCACAAGGATCACGGCTTTTCCCGCGCACGGCTGGATATGATCGTTCGCGTCGCCAAGCACCGTGCGCGCGACCCGTTCCAGCATGCTTTCGGTGAGCGGGGCTCGTCCACGATTCCTCTCGCCACCATCGCCTAACGCGCCACCCCTCGCGTATTGCCTCACCTGCACCGGCACCAGGAGCTGCTGCCGCACCGCGTCCTGAAACGCCAGGTCGCGGATCGATTCGCCGAACACCTCACGAACTTCTTCACGAAGCTTGATCGATCCAAGGGGCCCGGAGCTGAACAGGATATAAATGCCGCGCGGGAAGCGGGAGACGACAGGTAGGGCTCCTGAACGCAGGTTGTAGCCGATCACGACGCAATCGTCCGCAAATGGGCCGGGCAGTGCATCGAGTTGCTGCACGGTCGTCACGACGACGTCGGACGACGCGGTTCGGAGTACCTGTTCGAGCTCCGCTCCGCTCTCTGGCACGACCAGTTCTCTCCGCGTGTCTGGTTCGAGCATGTCTTTGTACAGTTGGGCAAACTGCATCACGAACCCACGCATGTCGATCAACACGACGTAGCGCAACGAATTGAGCTGAGGGTGCTGCATGCAAAGCGCGAGATAGGCTAGCAGCGAACCGGAGATGCCTGAGCCGCTCGTCTGCGTGACCACGCCGGCGCGGCGATTGCCCGCCTGTGCGGCGAGCGTCGCATCCAGGGCGCCAAGCGCAATCTCCTGCTGGTGCGACCTGAGCGTGGACTTCAGACGAAGCCCGAACTTGTCCAGCGCGTGCGCGAGTGAATCGAGCGGCGGCGTATCCCCGCCCGGCGTATCGCCTCGCAAGATCAGATCTTTCGCCTGCTCCGCCCTGGCAAGATTCTCGACGAGTTCCGCGGGCACCGGGTCAGTCTGCGAGCCGGTCATTTCGCTGGTCGCACGCGCCTCGGCCAGCAAGCTGCTGAAATCGGCGGTCTTGCCGCGCAGTTCGAGCAGTTCGTCCGCCACCTGTTTGGCCGATAGAAAGGCCTGGAGAAAAGTCGTGGCGTCGGACATGGCGACGACGGTACGTTCCGTCGATTCCGGCGGGTTCGCAGGCGCTTTGGCTTCGCTCAGACAGGCATCGAGCAGGGCCTCGCCGTCGCACTCGAACAGCAACGAGAACGCCCAGATCGCGCCGCGTCGAATACCGAGCAGGTGTTCTTCGGCAGGCACCAGTCCGTTACCAGCGTGATAAAGGTCGTTGCGCAGTTCGTGGTAGAAGACGAGCCATGCACGCTCGATTTCCATCGGGACATCGAGGCTCTTCGCATGGGCTTCGAGAAATTCCAGTTTGGTGTGGAAGTTCCTGTTCCAGTTGACGACAGCTTCCCGTGCGAACTGGCGATTGCCTCGCTGGATCGGGTTCAGCGACAGATAGGTGATGACGGAAACTTCGATGCTGTTGTCGAAACCGACCATCGCGATGCGCCGATCGAAATCGGTGCCGCTTCTCAGGTGCTCCTCGGCATGCCGCAGCAGTTCGAAGGGCGTTTGCGCCCACGGCTTGAGTGTTCCCGTCGCCTGCATCTTCCAGTCCCCGGCGTATTTCGTGAGAAAAAACGGCAGTATGTTTCCGCCTTGTATCGATCGTCTGCATGGCGTCGTGCTCGTCGTTCACGCGGATCGCATCGCTTGCTCCACGTCGGTTGCGGACCATGGCGCGCACGTATTGTACGGGACGCGAGGCAAGCCATGCATTCATCCGTGCCGCGTTATTATCGCCGGCAGACGCGTCGCGTGGACTTGCACTGCGCGTTTAGTCGCGGTGACTGTTTACAGGGTACAACAGCCTTTCCTGTAACTAGGTCGTAGCGCGAACCATCGTTCGCCGCCTGATTACTGCGCCTATACATCTGATAACCGCAGCTTCCAGGCCGACTTTCACAGCTCTGTGGAGGACCGTCACATTTGACGCTAACGAACAAGGGGCGTTGACTACCCCCCGGTTGGGTCGTCATCGTGGATCGAGCCCGGATGCATGCAAACTGCCAAGGTCACAAAAAATCGTTGACTGGAATGCAAGACCCGCTGTGTACCGTGAAAGTTATACTCCTTATAGACAGGGGGCGGCTACTGGAATTCCCTGTGCCGAATAGTTTCCACAGGCTATCGCGAATTCGACCATAGATCGCCCGACTTCTCGGCGTTTTCAAAGAACCAGATTCCTGGCTGAGATCGCCGGATAGACAAAGCAACCGCATGCACCCGACAACCGGACCCGAAGATTCCATCCTGCCGCCGCCATACTACGATGGGCAACGACTTCCACTCAGCTCGCTCAGCCCTCCGCAATTCGAGAGCTTTGTCTTCGCCTGTTTTCTAAAAATTCAGTGTGAGACAGGCATAAGGATCACGGGCAAACCATCCGGCTCCGGCGATGCCGGATTCGACGTCGAGGGAGAATCCGTAGCAACCCAACGGATCGTTTGCCTTCAGTGCAAACGACTGCAAAGTCCACTGGGTACTGCCCAGGTCGCTGAAGAACTGGCCAAGGTTGCCGCAACGTCGACGCTCGATGGTTCCAACATCGGGGTTCACCAATTCCTCTGCTCGTCCAGCATAAGCCAGACCCTGCGCAGGCAAATTCGCGAACATTCCCGCCAGCAGCTCATCGACGCGGCTTCGGCAAAACTGATGGACGACGGACTCGAGCAGCTTGCGCGCTTACGCCGGCGTCTTGAAGCGGTAGGTCGAGATCCCCGAGAGGTAGTCGAACAGTACGTGCGACAACTCGACCAACTTGTCGTATGGGGCGCAGACGAATTCGACGCTGCGCTTTCGTCAAACTGGATCGAGCTGCAGGATGTCGTCGAGCAACATTTTAAAGTGGCGACCGTCGTTCGAGAACATCCAAGGGCGACCTTCAACCGCTCACGGTATCTGGCGACTCATCGCAATTTCACGGTGGTTGTAGAGCCCCGGATTTGCAATACGGCCTTGCCGGAAGGCCTCGCGACGTCCTCTGCAGCCGATCCCCGGCCATACGGCACCATGTCAACGCACACGCTGAAGTCACTGGACGACATACGCCAGATGGACGACGGCGAGTTGGCCATCATTCTCGGCGATGGCGGCATCGGAAAAACTGCTGCACTCTCCCTTCTCCGCGCCAATACGGCACGAGAGTCATCCGATTCGATGCTTGCCGTGGTGATCAGCTTGGCGAACTATCTGCCGGGAAGTATCAACGCCACCATTCATCAGGAACTCGGCGTAGTTCATGGAAACTGGCAAACGCTTCCGGACAGGATATTGCTGCTTTGTGACGGACTGAATGAATGCCCCGCCCCTCACATGCAGGCCTTCCTGAATGAGCTGAAGCCCCTGCTCGATCGCAATCGCGTCGTCTGCGTCATCGCAACCCGCGATTCCAACCGGCGCAGCCGGCTGGTGTTGCCGAAGACGCCGTCTGCCTGCGTACAGCTTGAGGACCTAACCCCGATGGGAGTTCGTCGCCTCGCCCAGGCGGAGCTCCCCAATGATGAAGCCAGCGAATTTGTTCGCGCATACAGAGCTTTGTCGGACAGGTCTGGATCCTCACATTTTTGGACGCCGTTTGCCGTCCTGGCTGCGATCGGACTATGGCGCGAGGCGGCAGAACTGCCTGCAACTCTGGGCGAGATTTTGCAGGCACTGCTCCTGGGTCGCTGCAGGCGAAACAACGAGCTAGGGGACGAACTGGCCCCCGACGTTATCCTGCAACTAGCCGGCGCGTTAGCTTTTCACGGAATCTTTCACGACGGACGACTGGAGTGCCCGGCGACTCAGGCCGGCAAATGGATCGGACAGGCGAGACAGTTGTGCTCTGACGCACTCGGCGTTTCGGGCATGAAGGATACCGAGGTCGTTAATCTGCTCATCCAGCACGAACTTCTCCGCAAAACAGAGAATGGCCACCTCCATTTCGGACATCAGTTGATCGCTGGCGCACTCTCAGCCCGGTTCCTCGCTCGTAACTGGAGACAACATGGGCAAACTCTCGGAGAATCAGTTGCCGATGATGCGTGGGTTTTCGCAGCACAGCTGGTCCCAGATGGAGAACGGATTGATTTTCTGAAAGCCATTTTCGAGGCTGACGTAGTACTCGGATCACAAACTGCCCTAGAAATGCCGCGGGAAATTCAGGCCAGCGCAGAACAATGGCTCCTCTACTCCGTTGCTCCGCAACATCCTGAGGTCGCGCGAGCCCGTGCGCTGCATGGGCTCTCGAATCTCAAATCAGAGAATGCGATCGGAAAGCTTCGCCAGCTTGCCGTCGACAAACGCGATCCCGTCCACTATGCTGCGCGCAGGGCACTTTCAGCGAGTGGCGATGTTGCTTTCCTTCGCGCCTTGCTGGTTGAAATGGACCGTATCAAGTCAACTCCGATCACAATGACCGGAGGTAACGTAGCAGTATGGGAATGCGCCTCGCTTCCGGTCCGCCTAGACCTGGCAAGACAACGGCTGATCGAATCGTCACCCGGTGACCTGGTGGCGGAATCCCTGTTCCACATCGCCTACGAACGCGATGCCGATGACGAAGAAATCGTGGTACGCCATCTCGATGCGGCATCCGATCTGGGGACGTGGCAGGTTGCCCTGTTCGCGCTCCAGCAAATCGCCCCACAGCGCGCAACCGAGAAGGCCAACGCGGCAATATCAGCCGAATTATCGATCACCGGAAAAGCCAACCTGATCCGGTCGGCGACATCGGCTGGAATTGAGATCGACGTATCTCTGGCATTTGCGTGTGCGACCGCAGACCTTTCCGATGTGGAAGCTTCCACGGAGTCCAATTTTCATCTCAGCCAGTTGATCGACGACGTACTTCGAAAAAAGATGCTCCCACCGGAGCTCGTCGAACAGGTGGAGAAAAAACTCCCCCCGAGCCTCGGCGAGCGCCGACTACGTTTATGGCAATTAGCTGCGCAATGCCCCAGTCTCATGCTCGCGAAATACTCGCTTGAATGTATCAGACAGTGGGGCGACGACGCAGGCTCGGCATGTGCGTTCTTCCTCGAACAACACAAGCTGCGCAATGAGTATGCCGACGAACTGTTGACCGCGTGCGAAACCGGTTTACGCTCGGAGCTTGACTGGCATTGCTGGCGAACAGAACGGGCACTTAAGTTGGTTGCAGAACTTGGATTCAGCGCAGATGTGGTCGAGCTGCTTTCTGCCGCAATCAGGCGTCTCTCTCGAGTGAGAGAAGTCGTCGAACGTGAGAGCGTTCACGGGCTTGACTTGGTTGAGCAAAATATCGCCAGCAAGATTTCGGCTAGCACTCCCCGGCATGGTTTCGAGTATCTTGTGTCGTCGCTCATACCCGCCGCTGCACTCGCGCGAAAGCTTCTCCCAAAGGAGCTCCTGCTCTCGTTTCTGTACTACGACACGCATTCGATCGCATACGTGCGGGATGATTTCCGGGCGATATTTTCCGACCTAGATGACCAAGAAATTGACACTATCCTAGTAGCGATCACGGATGAGTGGACATTGTTGTCGGGCCTGCTCGCATTGAGTATCCGCCCGGCAACCCCTGTTCGCATCAATCTCTTGCGGCGTTGTTTGGAATCGGGCTACATGCACCCCGCTAAACTCCATCTTATCGAGCAAGCAATAGACGCATGTTGGAATGACGGGATCCTAGTCATGGTGACCGACGTCATTGCTCGAATCGAGGACTGGCCCGAAGCAGCGGCAAATCTGTTCTGGTCATTTGTACGGATGGTAGCCCGCCACTTGGGCGCCGGTGACGTCGCGATGCTTGAGCAGGCGCTCGCCCGAGCTGTTACGCCCTTTGCGCGTCGGATCCTGACCATCTGGCGCGATGGTGTTTCCAGAGGCGAATTTAAGCTACCCGTTACACAATTCGACGTAGAGAAAAATTTACAGCATACAGATCTGAGTCCACCACCCATGCCACAATGATTGATGGCTATTTCGCCAACCAGGTTTTGCTTAATTCGATGCCTCGAGCGACAACAGCCTCCGCTGAGACCTTGACTACGCCACACTGATGCAATTCGAAATGCGAAGGGGTGTTTGATGCTCAATGCCCCGACTCCAAATCGCGACCAGCTATTTCAGGAGGTATGGACTACCCTTATGGTGCATGTCGGTAGTAAATACGGCATTTCTGGAACAGATGCCTCACCCATATAGCCCTGATCAGCAAATGCCAGCTTCACCGTCTGGCCCGTTGCCTGCCGAACCTGGCGGGTGGAGTTGCCCCTGTAATACCGGACACAGCGTCACACTAAGGTTGCTGAATCCATCGAGCGCCGGAACTCGCGAGGCGAGCGGTATTTCAGCGCGCTATGGGGATGCTTCTCGTTGTAATGCTCGAACGCGATGGCCAAGTTGCGTGCAGCAGTCGCTGCGTCCGGCTTCGGCATGAAGGCGACGTAGTCGCGTTTCATCGTCTTCACGAAGCTCTCGGCCATCCCGTTACTTTGCGGGCTGCACACCGGCGTGGTCAATGGCTTCAGACCGATGGCCACTGCGAACTGGCGCGTGTCGTCGGCCGTGTAGCCCGAGCCGTTGTCGCTCAGCCACTCGATTTCGGACGGGGTATGCAGTTCGTTGCCAAACCGATTTTCCACTGCAGCCAGCATCACGTCGCGCACGATGTCACCGCTGTGGCCTGCCGTCGTGGCCGCCCAGCTCATCGCCTCACGGTCGCAGCAGTCCAGCGCAAACGTCACGCGCAGCGGCTCGCCGTTGTCACAGCGAAACTCGAATCCATCGGAGCACCATCGCTGATTGCTGCGCACTACGGCCACCTTGCCGTCGTGTCGACGTTGGGGGCGAGGCAGAATCGGCCGACGCTGCATCAGCAACCCATGTGTGCGCATGACGCGATAGATGCGCTTGGCATTGAACGGCACCAGCCCAACCGCGACGCGCTCGTTGCGCAATATGCCCCAAACCCGGCGATAGCCATAGCTGGGCAAATCGCCGATGACCCGGCGGATTTCCTCGACTGCGACCGCGTCGTCAGTCTGCCTCGATTGACGGCCATCGCGCCACGTCGCCGGACGCGACAGTCGTGCCGATACGTTCGAGCGCGACACGCCGAGAACTTCACAAACCAGTTTCACTGGTCGTCCTCCGGCAGCGAGGGCGAGTGCGCTATCCATTTTTTTGCCCGGCCGTACTCGACTGCTTCGCGGAGAATCTCGTTCTCCATGGTCTTCTTGCCGAGCATCCGTTGCAGCTCACGAATCTGCTTGAGCGCGTCGGCCAGTTCCGAGGCCGGAACCACCTCCTCGCCAGCTTTGACCGCTGACAGGCTCCCATCCTGGTACAGCTTGCGCCAGTGGAACAGTTGGTTCGGATTCACGCCGTGCTGGCGCGCGACCATCGAAACCGATTTCCCCGGCTCGAAACTCTCGCGAACCATCGCCAGCTTCTGCTCCGCCGTCCAGCGCCGCCGGCGCTCCGGGCCCGTCAACACTTCCATCACTTCCTGCCTGGTGTTAGTCAAAAACACAGTCTTATGCCTACCCGTTATTGTAAGTGGGTGACTGTGTCCGGCGCTTCAGGGGGCTGCTCCAGCGGGCAAGCTCTGCCACCTATGCCCACTCCTGTTCATTGGCTGGCGTAATGTGCACAACCCGCAGGTTGCCCAGCGTATCGACTGCCATGTGCACCTTGCTACCCCATTTGCGCTTGTGGCCAAGCGTAACCGGCACGTGGACCGCTTTCGCACGTCGACTGCAACGTGCGCCCATTCAGGATGTCCCGCCACCGTACGTTTCCAGTGCATTGGGCTACACCTGCGTGAAAGCATCAGTTCACTGAAATCGGTCACCAGAATCAACCAGCGCACGGAAAACCTGCAGCACTTCCAGCTTTGTCTGACCTGCTGCCACAACATGCAGCAATGCGTCATATTCGAATCTCACGGACACGCTTGAGCGAGGATTGAGCAAAATACAGTCAGACCACTCCTCTCCGCGCCCTTCGGTCGCCGCAGCATAGCTTAGGAGCCAGTACAGAAGTACCTGGCGATAGTCGGCCATTGAAAAATTCTTGTGCGCACACTTAATTTCAACTAGCGTCCGGTCAAACGCAAAATCACCTCGCCCTGGCGATATCCATCCAAGCCCGGGTATCTTCGGTCCAATCTCAACCTTCTTGCCGCCAGCGACCTCTGAAAGCGTGCTTGTCAGGTTCTGGGCAATCCTCTCGGAAATGAGCCGGTCCTGCTGTGCAATTTCAGCAGGAATCTCTGCGTCGAAATACCTCCGTTGCCGGCTCAAGGCGCTTGCCTTCGCATCCTCCCACTTCAGCGAGCCTGTGGCTAACACACTTTCCGCGCAAGCGATACCGAGCTCAAACAGCATTGCGTTCTGCAAAGTACTACTTTCGATGAGCACCTGGCTAAGAGGGAGCGTCGACAAGAGCGTCCGACTCTGGTTGAGATGAACGACAACCCCCGTGGTTAGCTGCGGAAATACGATCTCACAAAGCCCGGGAACGTTGCGTGCAACAGTACGGGGGTCATGCAAGGTCTTTTTCATCATCGCACCATCGCAGAAAGGCCTTGGCAAACGTGTCCTTCTGGGTCTGCGTCTCGATCCCCAATCTCAAGGAGGTCGCCATATTCGAGCTCAGTTGCCGTCGAACCGCCTCCCCCTGGTCTCCAAACGAGTACGAGGCTAGCCATAGCGAGCGCTGACATTCCGGGGTCATGCTCGACCAGTTGTTACGAACTGCGTTAAACGCGGGCCTGTCGCTCCAGCGTCTCCAGCACTCAATGCAGGCCCGCTTTACCGTTTCAGAACGAGTCGAGTCGAAGACTTTCCGCACGTAGACCGCCCTGGACTTCGTATGGCCGCCATAAAGCGTCCGAAGATAATGCAGTATGCTTCCCTCAGCCTGCAGTAGATGCGGACATTGCTCAGGAATGCAGTCGAGATACCAGTCAATGCTCGAATGAATTTCATCGAACCCAGGATCCGTTCGAACGGCATAGACACCACGCATGACGGCAGCCCAGGAACCACGAAACGAATTAAGGTTCTTCGGCTCCAGGAGCGTGGCGACAAGACTGATCGCGTCTTTCGGCGCCTGCAAACGCAACGTCCTGGTTATCTGCGAAACCAAGAAGTTATCGGGAAGGCCTTTGTCCAGTTCCTGATTGAGGATTGTCTGAACTTCCAGACCGGCGACTGTATCCTTCAGTGACTCGTAATCCTCCAGTGCGGTATCCGAATACGGATCGAAGTGCAAATCGATCGTAACGAGTCGGGCAGCGTTTTCCCCTGCTCCGCCGAGTTGAGCGGACACGAAGTCACGGTAGTGTTTCGCGGTAAGGATGACTGTCTTCGTCTTGTTAAGACTCAGGCCATAGTTTCCGAGCGCGTACGACAGCGTAGAAAGTGCTCGATACGCGTCCTCAGCGGAATTCGCGACAAGCACATAGTCATCAACATATCGGCGCCACGTCAGGCCACTACTGGTGATTTCGTGGTCTATCGCATTCATGAAAAGCTCCGCGAAGATTCGCGACGCCTGACCTCCTACCGGCAAACCGAATGACCGTCCCGATGAGAACTTCCCGAGCAGTACATTGACCTGGTTCCCTAACCTGCCATCTGGAAACACGTCGTTCAGCGCGTTTTGCAAATAATGGTGGGAGATATGCTCGTAGAAACTCGAGACATCCGTTTGAACAACAACCAAGTCATCTTGTGCGGCAAGGCTCAAGCTGTCTTCGCGAAAGCGCCGCCAACTTGCTGTTCTGTCAAATAGCTCGTGCTCACCTGTCCGGTCATAACGATAAGACCTGGCGCCAGGGTCACGATAGTCTTCGATCGCTTCAGCAACGGCTATCGCCAAGCCGTTCAGATACACGCTCCAGAACGGATGGATCTTTGTAGTGATACGAAACCCCGAGGAACCCGCAGGAGTAAGAAGCCGCTCATGAAACACCGTTAAGGCGTCGACCTTCTTATCGCTGTTTGTGGGGCCATCACTCTCCAGTTGGTTCCAGAAGGCACACGCGGCCGACGCCAGTTCATCCTGCCTTGCCTTTACAAAACGGGTGTCGACATCGAACGGCAACGTGTCGTTGTCGCCACGCACACCAATGTCTGCGGCGGCACGTTGAAAGTGATGCAGGGTAACTTCTGGCATGGCTTAGGGCCCGATTTCACGGCATCCAAAAAGAGTAAGCGTTTGCCGCGCCGTCAAAGCCGTGAACGCCTTGGACACGTTCAGTCGGCTCTAGAGCGCGCACCAATTTGGGGCATTTTTGCGTCCATTCATCGCACTGCAGCGTTACAAGCATACGCTCACCACAGAACATTGACAATGTCGGATTTTTGGAATTTAATTCTGACAAACCGGGAGGCGTGCGATGAGCGACGGACCGCATAGAAGTCTGCCAATGCGAAAGGCCTGGAAGGAGCTTGCCAAGCGCGGAGATCAGTCTACCTACGATCTGGAACAGGTAACGGACGCCGCCAAGCACGCGCTCGCGCGTGACTTCAGAAAAGAAGTCGACTACTCAGTGATTAAAGCCCTCAAGGACGTCTTCACGGGGCGCGACAATTCCTTGGGCCTACCAGAAATCGCTCTTCAGCAACTTGAGGAAGCAAGAACCTTGGCGGCCGGGTCCGTATTTGGACTCAACGCGGTCGCCTGGGGTGTTTACGTTGTGAACAGCGGCCGTCTGGACGAGGACGCGTTCCTTGAGGCAATAGGCTTTGCTGCCAAGGAGCGAGGCATCGCAAACACGCGTCAGATTGAGGAGCACTACCTCAGAAAATCCAATATGCGGCGCGCTAACGATCTGAGAGTGCGGCTGTACACCGCCATCTCAGGGATGTCAGAAAAGCAGCTAGGCTTGGCACTCGTGGCACCAGAGACGGCCCACAAGTCCACGCTGAGGAAGCGGTCTGAGCTGAGCGACGGGGTGCCGTTGTGATGAGCAAGAAGTCGCAATTCATCGAACTCAAGGAACTTGCGGTCGACGTCGTTGAGATGGGCGCGCGGCCACGCAGAGGAACGCTTGCCTGCAGGCTGGAAACGAACATCAGCTTTGACACCGAAGTTCTGGAGACTTTTTCATCCACTAACTGGCAGCCTGTGGTCTACGATGCGCTCGTCGTTGCGGCCGCGGTCGAGTTCTGTGACCGCAGCCTCGCTCGCAGCAGCATTAACTGGGGCCGGCGCTTTCACGTGCACATCCCTGTTCACGACCCCGCAAGGTGGTTGGATCGCTCAGTGTCTAGTTCACTCACCAACGCCCTGAATTTTCTCACCGGCGACGATTGGCATTTTCATTTTCGCGCCCGCAAAGCGAAGGCAGTTCTTCCTGCCCAAAATCGATTGGAGTTTCCGTCTAACGCCGAGGCCGTCATTGCTTACAGCGAAGGAATGGATTCACGCGCCGTATATGGATTGGAACATCGACGGCTTGGAAATCGGTTAGTTCGCGTCCGCGTTGGTACCAAATGGCATGATGTACCCAAGAAGAAACGACTGATAGCACCGTTTGCGGCGTTACCCTATGAAGTCAAGCTGGACAATGACAATGCTGAAAACAGCGCGAGAACTCGCGGCTTCAAGTTTAGCCTGATTGCTGCTATTACAGCATATCTTATAGATGCCACTACCGCGATCGTTCCGGAAAGTGGTCAAGGCGCCCTCGCCCCGGCAATGTTACCGGTCGGACAAGGCTACGCCGATTACCGGAATTACCCTGCCTTTACTGTACGGATGGAGAAATTTATTTACGCGCTGTTCGGGCATCGACTCCACTATCACTTTCCGAGAATCTGGAAGACTAAAGGGGAGACGCTGCGCGAATTCGTCGACGCGTATGGCGACTCAGCGAACTGGCTTGAAACCCGCTCTTGCTGGCAAAACGCCAGACAGGTGTCTGTCTCAAAGTCGAGACGACAATGTGGAATTTGCGCAGCCTGCCTGTTACGCAGGCTAAGTGTCCACGCTGCCGACCTGTCTGAACCTGCAGACAACTATGTGTGGGAGAAGCTCAACTCTCCTACGTTCGAAGCGGGCGCGGCGGCAGGATTTAATCACATTACTAAGGCTCTTCGCGAATATGCGATAGCCGGGACTCTTCATTTCGATCACCTCGCAGCGATTCGAGATTCGGCAAGCTACGATTTGGTCAAACGCAGAGCAATGAGCGACCTATCCGGATCGCTCTGCGAACCTCTGGAAAGCGTTTCCCAGAAGCTGGACCGGCTTCTGGAACAGCACGCAAAGGAGTGGTCGGCATTCACGAACGATCTCGGACCCCAGTCGTTCGTCAGGAAATGGATGGATATAGCATCATGACCAAGTCAACTCAAGAACTAAACCCAGTGGAACTTGGTGAAAGACTCAAGATAGCACGGGAAACCGCGAATCTTACCCAAGATGCTGGAGCAAAAGCCGCTGGCGTTGCTCGCACTACTCTTGTAGCTATCGAGAAAGGTCAACGCACTGCTCGAATTGACGAGCTACAGGCGCTTTGTCGCCATTACGGCATATCGGTAAATTCCCTACTTCGACGCGAAGCCGTCCACATTGACCTCATTCCGCGTTTTCGGTCGCTTCCCGAGACGGCAAGCGAGGGAATCGAGCAGGCCGCACGCACCTTAAACGATCTTGTGCGATCCGAAGTCGAGCTTGAAAGCGTTCTCGGCATTCAACGCCAGCGAAATTACCCTGCAGAAAAAACGATAATGCCTGGAGACGTCCGGGCCCAAGCGGAACACGATGCACAGATCCTGAGACATTGGCTAGGTCTCGGGGAAGGACCGGTCCAAAACTTGTTCGCACTTATGGAGCTTCAGCTCGGCATCCGAATTTATAGTCGCAAGCTTGCATCATCAGTATCGGGCTTATTTGCTTACGACGATGCCGTCGGAGCATGCATTCTGATTAATGCAAGCCATCGGCGGGACCGCCAAACGCAAACGGGCGGACACGAATTGGGGCACTTTATAGCGACTCGCCGACGACCTGAGGTCTACCGGGATGAAATGCACGATAATTCCCGCGAAGAGCGCTACGCAAATGCTTTCGGACGAGCGTTCCTCACGCCGACGCGGGCAGTGATGGAAAAATTCAAGGAATTGACTACGGGGGCAACTCACCTTACGCGTCGACATGTGATACTCCTCGCTAACTACTTCGGAGTATCTCGGCAAGCTATTGTCATCAGGCTAGAAGAACTAGGCCTGACCAAGAAGGGAACGTGGGATTGGTTCAAGGATAATGGTAGCATTACCGATGAACAGGTCCGGCAAGTCCTGGGGGCAACTGAGTACGATACCAACGTTGACAACCCACAATCATCCAGGCTCTATTTGTTGGCGATAGACGCCTGGAAGAAGGATTTGATTAGCGAAGGTCAAATGGCGGAAATGCTGAAACTTGATCGGCAACGCGTGCGAGAGTTACTCGACGAGGCTGCGGCGGAAGAGGACGAGGCGGATGACCTTTTCAAGTTGCATCACTAACAAAGATTCGGAGCTCGTGCTGGACGCCAGTGTGGTCATCAACTTGCTGGCGACGGGCCACTCCAGCTCAATCCTGCAGGCGCTCGGTACCCCGATCGTGGTAACCGACAATGTCGTTCGGGAAATCCAGAAAGGATCTGCAGATGGTCGGCCAGAAGCTGCGCAACTGGAACTACTGATACTCGACCGGCATCTACGCGTTGAAAAACTAGAGGGACCCGCGTCAGAAAGCTTCTTTGAATTGGTTGGCGGGTCGGTATCAGACTCGCTCGACGACGGCGAAGCCGCGACCCTGGCCTTTGCGCACAGTAATGGCTTTACTGCTGCGATCGACGAGAAAAAAGCGACGCGAATTGCCACGGAGCGTTTCGCGTCACTACGTCTTGTCACGACCGTTGACATTCTCGCCTATGCCTCCGTGCAAACACGGTTGGGGACTCAGGCATTGGCTGAAGCGATGTTTCGCGCGCTTCGTTTCGCGAGAATGCAGGTTCAGGAGCGCCAGTTCGATTGGGTCTCTCAGCTCATCGGACAAGAGAATGTTCCAGCTTGCTCGACGCTGAGGCGACATGCAAAACGCAAGCTCGCCGTACGCGGACCGTTAGTGTGAACGCGCACAAAGCTGCGCATAGAGACTGTCATTTCTGGAAATGTGATCGCACGCGCTGAGGTGTACTCGACATCGTCAAGATGAGACTGATCTGCCTACCAAGGCAAATCATCTTTCGTGTCTACAGCCGCGCGCCGCTGTTAGACGACTGTCGTGAGTTACTGCAAAACTGGGCCGATTTGGTCGATATTCTGGCATCGGCTCGCGCGTAAACCAGCGACTCGCTCTCGTTAAACGCGATGCGAGCGCGAGCCCAAGACCCGCGCCCGACACACTCACCTGCGAGCGCTTCTTCGAAGGTGGCAACACAAGCTGTAGGTGATCGACATACCGCGCGGGATTCGCGCCGGTACGATGGCCCAAGACTGTTTCGGCGTCGAGTATTGCCTTGATACGGCCGCGCACACGACGTGCGGTCTCCGCCTTCTTCGTCCATATCGGTTGAAGGATCCGCACGATCATCGCAGTGTCGATGTCGCGCACCCGAACGTCGCCGATAATCGGATACGCGTATGTCTTCAGCGTATTACCTACTGCTGGACATGCTTGCGATTTCTCCACTCCGGTTTGCGCGCGCGAATGAACGTTTCGGCGGCTTCGCGAAAAGTCACGTTCGCATCCACGGAGATATCAAGCAACTGTCGGCGCTGTTGCTCGCGCCGGGCAAGAATAGGATCCAATCTGTTCTCAGACCGTCTCACGAAGCCCGGTGGCCAGTTTCCGTGCTTCGCCGAGCGAGACCCGCGAAAGCGGCCCGAGTCCCATTTCCCGCACGCGCCCATTGAGTTTGAAACGAAAGACCCACGAGCGCGCGCCACTGTTCGCGATCTGCATGTAAAGGCCGCCGCCGTCAGCGTAGTGGCCAGGCGCCACCTCCTTTGCGACCCGCAAGGCGCTGAGCCGGTGCAACTGTCGTCCTGCCATGTTCCGCTCCTTCTTACCCACAAAACCCATGTCGCTACCCATACTTCGTGTAGAAATTGTGCGGGACCTGGGGGGAAGCGGCAATCATCCTGTTACCCACAAATCGCTTTGGAATCAGAGACCTATGGGGCACCCAAAGAAGTCGACGGAACGACCGGGATGCCTTGAGTGGCGGAAGGCAGCCGGAGTCGAACCGACCTGGGAGCGATAGACGCCCCCAACTGGGTTTGAAGCCCAGCCGCACCACCGGATACGAATGCCTTCCTGCGAAAAACGATAAGCAATACAACGCCATGCGCTACGACGAGCCAAACAGCCGGCTATCCGCGCGCAGCAGATGCAGATCGCGGTGAAAGCGAGTATACCCAACCCGATTGAAGAATTCGAGGATCTGGATCGCGCGCTTGCGCCCGAGTTGCGTCGCATCGCGGAATGTCGCCGCGTCGAGCGCGCCGCCGCGCGAGTCCGCCAGCTCCGCGACCACCGCCGCCAGCTCCGCCACGACGTCGCGATGATAAAACAGGTCGCGCACGACTTGATGCAGCTCCCCGCGTCTCGCCAGCTTGCGCAACACGCCGCGCACCAGATCCTCCGCGTTGCCCGTCGCGGCGGCTAGATCGCGCACCCACGGCGGATCGTAGCGGCCCGCGGCCACGAGCGGCAGCAGGCGCTGCGCCAGCGCCTCCTCGCGCGCATCGAGACTCACCGCATGCGACGGCAGATGCAGCCACGGCCCGCTGCGCGCGATCTCGCCGCCGGCGATCGACGCATCGATCAACGCGCGCCACAGCGCATCGTCGGCGAGCGGCGCCGCGATCCGCCGCAGTCGCGCGCCGTCCGGTCCCTGCTCGTCCGGCGACCGCTCGTGAAACGCCCGCAGCGCCGCGGCCACCTTCCCGCCCAGCCCGTCCCAATGCCGGCGCGCGACCAGCAGCGCGGCGCCCGCTTCGCTACCTGACAGCGGCACGCTCACCGCGTCGGCAGGCAGCGTCAACGCCTCCAGCGGCAGCCCGGTCAAATGAGTCAGCATCCCGGAAGTCACGCCAAGCGGCGCTTCATCGAGCAGCGCATCCAGCCGTCCCTCGTCGAGCCAGACAGCGAGCGCGTCGAGCCACGCGAGCCGTGCCGGCGTGCGCCGCTTGCGCGCCGGTCCGAACGGATCGAGCACGCGCCCGCCGCCCACCGTCCGCGTCGCCTGCGCATTGCGGACGATGAAGCGGTCGCCCGGCATCGCGAACACCGGTTCATCGAAACTCAGCTGCACCCGCGCACGCTGCCCGGCGGCAAGCGATGCCCCATCCAGCAACGCGACGTGCGCAACGCGATGCAGCGTGCCGAGGTGCACATGAAGCGGCGCCCAATGCGCGAGCGTCAGGTCCGCGTCGGGCAGCAGCGTCAGCTCGACGTCGATGCGCGCTGACACGGCCGCCAGACGCGCATCGGCGATCGTGTCGCCCCGCGCCAGCGCGTCCTTGTCGACGCCCGCGAGATTGAGCGCGCAGCGCTCGCCGGCGCGGCCCCGCTCCGTCGCGCGATGCTGCGCATGGATGCTGCGCACCCGCACCGCGTCGCCGGTCCGCACGACCGTCAGTATCGCGCCCGTGCGCACCTGTCCGGCGAATGCCGTCCCGGTCACCACGGTGCCCTGCCCCGTGAGCGTGAACACACGGTCGACCGCAAGCCGGAACAGCCCATCGTCGCGGCGCGCGCGCCACGCCAGCGCTTGCGCACGCAAATACGCATCCAGCGCGGCCACGCCCGCATCGTCCGGTTCGGTCGCGCGCGTGTCGAACACCCGTGCGCCCGCCAACACCGACGACGCCAGCCAGTCGCGAATCTCGTCTCGCACCTGCGCGAGCCGCACCGCGTCGACCCGGTCGCATTTCGTCAACGCCACCGCGCCGTGCGTGACGCCGAGCAATTGCAGGATCGCCAGATGCTCGCGCGTCTGCGGCATCACGCCGTCGTCGGCCGCGATCACGAGCAGCGCGAAATCGATCCCGCACGCGCCCGCCGCCATGGTGTGCACGAGCTTCTCGTGGCCGGGCACGTCGATCAGCCCCAGCACCTCGCCGTTGTCGAGCGGCGCATACGCATAGCCGAGTTCGATCGAAATGCCGCGCGCCTTCTCCTCCTTGAGCCGGTCGGTGTCGACGCCGGTCAGCGCGCGCACGAGCGTCGTCTTGCCGTGATCGATATGACCTGCCGTCCCGACGATCATGCGCGCGGCTCCGTCGCCTGCGCGCACTGCGCGATCAGCGCCGCCTCGTCCGCCGCCTCGACGCAGCGCAGGTCGAGCCGCAGCGCATCGTCGGCAATCCGTCCGAGCACCGGCCTCGGCCAGCCGCGCAGCCGCGTCTCGAGCTGCGCCAGCGCCCGCCCGCTGCGCTTGCCGTCGCTCGCGCGCACGACGAGCCCATAGCTCGGCAGTTGATCGACCGGCAGCGCGCCGCTGCCGATCTGGCTGAACATCGGCTCGACGCTCACCGCATACGCTGTGCCGACGGCCTGCTGCAGCGCCGGCCGCACGCGCTCCGCCGCCGCCGCGATCTCCGCTTGCGGACGCGTGAGCAAACGCAGCGTGGTCAGCCGCTCGCGCAGGAACTCGGGCGCCTGATACAGGCGCAGCACCGGTTCGAGCGCGGCCAGCGTCAGCTTGCCGACCCGCAGCGCGCGCTTGAGCGGATGCTTCTTGATTTTCGCGACCAGTTCGCGATTGCCGACGATCAGCCCCGCCTGCGGACCGCCCAGCAGCTTGTCGCCGCTGAACGTGACCAGGTCGGCGCCCGCCTCGACGGTCTCGCGCACCGTCGTTTCCTTCGGCAGCCCCCATTGCGCGAGATCGGCCAGCGTACCGCTGCCGAGATCGACCGCCACCGGCAGCCCGTGCTCGCGCGCGAGCGGCGCCAGCTCCGCCAGTTCGACCGCCTTGGTGAAACCGCTGATCGCGTAGTTGCTGCAATGCACTTTCATCAGCATCGCGGTACGCGGCCCGATCGCGTCCGCGTAGTCGCGCAGATGGGTACGGTTGGTCGTGCCGACTTCCCGCAGCTTCGCGCCGGCGCGGCTCATGATGTCGGGAATCCGGAACGCACCGCCGATCTCCACCAGCTCGCCGCGCGACACGATCACCTCCCGCTTCGGCGCAAGTGCGGACAGCGTCAGCAGTACGGCCGCCGCGTTGTTGTTGACGACGGTCGCCGCCTCCGCGCCGGTCAGTTCGCAGATCAACGCGTCGATCAGGTCGTCGCGGTCGCCGCGCCGGCCGGTGTCGAGATCGAACTCGAGGTTCATCGGCTGCGTGAGCGCGCCCACCACCGCCCGCACCGCGTCGTCCGGCAGCAGCGCGCGGCCGAGGTTCGTGTGCAGCACGGTGCCCGTCAGATTGAATACCGCGCGCAGCGCGCTCCGGTCCTGCGCGGCGAGCCGCGCGCGCAGGTCGGCCGCGATGCCGGCGTCGTCGAGCGGCGCGACGCTGTCGGCATCGTGCCGCGCGGCACGCCGCCACGCGTCGAGCGACGCGCGTATCGCGGCCAGCACGCGCGTGCGGCCATACACGCCGACCAGCGGCTGGACCTCCGCCGCCGACAGCACGCGCTCGACCGACGGCACGCGCGCCAGCAACGCATTCAGTTCGTTCACGCCGGGTTCGCTCACGTCCCGCCCTCTCCTTATGCGTCGCCCGGCAGTTCCGGCCACAGCAGCGGATTCGGGCTGCTGCGCTGGTAGCCGGCTTCGTTCATCAGCAGGTCGAGCGTGAGGCTCGCGAGATCGTCCGCGAGCGGTTCGACGTCGTAATCCTTGTCCTGATAGCCGATCTTCCGGTACGTATGGCATTCGTCGCACGACTCGGCCTTGAGCGCGTCGCCGCCGCCTTCGATGCCGTGATAGGCGATGCCCTTGGTCGAATCGCAGTGCGAGCACTTGGTGCGCACCATGTGCCATTCGGTCGTGCAAAGCCCGCATTGCAGGAAGCGGTAGCCCTGGTACTGGCCGCCCACGCGCACGACGCTCGCCACCGGATGCGATCCGCAAACCGGGCACAGGCCCGGCTGATCGAGGTACGGGATGTCGGCGGGCGGCATCCGGATCGCGAGATCGGTCCACACCACCTGCAGCGCGGCCATGATGAACGGCGCGCAGGCCGGCTCGATCTCGGCGAAGCGCAGCGCGACGATCGCGTCGGCCTGCGCGTCGAGCGCGGCCGGCGCCTTCAGCCGCAAGCCGTCGATCAGCTTCGCGAGCGACGGGTTCACGAGGCCCGCCTGTTCGATCTGGTCGAGCAGGCGTTGCAGCACCTCGCGCCATTGCGGGTCGCGCTCGCCCGTCAGCGCGGGCGCGAGCGGCATCGAATGCTGCTGCGCCTGCTTGATGGCCGCCTTCGACGGCGCCTGCGCGCTGAACGTCTGCAGCATCGCGTGCTGCGCATCGGCGACGGTCGCCATCAGCCGCAGATAGCCGCCGATCGGATTCAGGTCGGCGAGCTTGCGCAGCCGCGCCGCGCGCGCGGCGAACGCGGTGCCGCGCTCCGGCAGGCGAAAACGCGGAATGGCCGAATGATCGAGCGACGCGATGTCATTCGGATCGAGAATCTGTTGAGTCACTTTAGTCAAGAGCGTGCCCTAAAAAAACAAGCGCCGAACGGTCGGCGCTTTGCTGGCGACGGCTTTCGTGGTCCGAACCGACGGTGTGTCGATCCGGCCGACCGAAAGCGCGGCCGCGGTATCCGGTGCCCCGGCGGAAGCCCCCGGGGCGACGGCGCGCGGCGCGGATCCGATCCGCGGCGCGCCCCACCTTCACGCGGCGCGCGATTACTTCACGCTTTCGCGGAACCACTTCGGATGGTGCTTCTTCGCCCAGCCGAGCGTCACGGTGCCGCGCACCATCGCGCCGATCGACCCTTTCACCCACAGCGCCGCATAGATGTGGACGACGATGCTGGCGATCAGCACGAACGCGGCCGCCGCATGAACGACGGACGCCGCGCGGATCACCTCGATCGGAAAATAGAACGAGAAATAACGCCGCCAGATCACGATGCCGGACAGCAGCAACAGCAGCAGACAGGCCACCAGCGTGAAGAATAGCAGCTTCTGTCCGGCGTTATACCGGCCGACTTCCGGCAGCTTGTCCTCGCGATTCGCGAGCACGTCGTCGATCTGCCTGAGCCACTGCCGATCGTCCGCGTCGAGCACGTTGTGGTGCCAGTAGCGCACCACCATCACCGCGAACGACACGAACATCACGAGGCCGGCGAACGGATGCAGGATCCGCGTCCACTGGCCGCCGCCGAACAGCGCCGTCATCCAGAACATCGACGGATGAAACAGCGCGAGCCCCGACAGCGCGAGCAGCACGAAGGTGATCGCGGTGATCCAGTGATTGCTGCGCTCGTTGGGGGTGTAGCGCACCATCAGGTTCGGGTCCTTGTCGCTCATTTCGCGTCCTCCTTGATGCGGCGTGCCTCGTCGCGGGCGGCGGCTTCCTCTTCGTCCGTGACCTCGTTCGGCCCCACGCGGGTGTAGTGGAAGAAGCCCGCGAGCGCCGACAGCGCGATGCCCGCGACCGCCAGCGGCTTCGCGATCCCCTTCCAGAACTTCACCATCGGGCTGATCGACGGGTTGTCCGGCAGGCCGTGATACAGCGACGGCTTGTCGGCATGATGCAGCACGTACATCACGTGCGTGCCGCCGACGCCTTGCGGGTCGTACAGCCCGGCGTGCTCGAAGCCGCGCTCCTTCAGATCCTCGATCCGCTCGGCCGCGTGCTGCTTCATGTCCTCCTTGGTGCCGAACACGATCGCGCCCGTCGGGCAGGTCTTCACGCAGGCCGGCTCCTGGCCGACCGCGACGCGGTCGGAGCAGAGCGTGCACTTGTACGCGCGATGATCCTTCTTCGAGATGCGCGGCACGTTGAACGGGCAGCCCGTCACGCAATAGCCGCAGCCGATGCAGTTTTCCTCATGGAAATCGACGATGCCGTTGTTGTACTGCACGATCGCGCCCGGCGACGGACACGCCTTCAGGCAGCCCGGATCCTCGCAGTGCATGCAGCCGTCCTTGCGGATCAGCCATTCGAGGTCGCCCGCCGGGTTCTCGTATTCGGAGAACCGCATCACCGTCCACGAATGCTCGCTCAGGTCGGCCGGGTTGTCGTACACGCCGACGTTCGTGCCCACCTCGTCGCGCAGGTCGTTCCACTCCATGCACGCGGTCTGGCAGGCCTTGCAGCCGATGCACTTCGACACGTCGATCAGCTTCGCGACGCTGCCCGTCACCGGCTCGCGCACCGTGGGCGGCGGCGTGGTGGTGGCGGAGACGCGCTTGATATCCAGCGATTGCAATGCCATCTCTTATCCCCTTACGCCTTTTCCACGTTCACCAGGAACGACTTGAATTCCGGTGTCTGCGAGTTGCCGTCGCCGACGGACGGAGTCAGGGTGTTCGCGAGATAGCCGGGCTTCGTCAGCCCCTTGAAGCCCCAGTGCAACGGAATGCCGACGGTCTGCACCTTCTTGCCGTCGACCATCAGCGCCTTGATCCGCTTCGTGACCAGCGCGACCGCGACGATATGGCCGCGGTTCGACGACACCTTCACGCGATCGCCGTGCGCGACGCCCACCTCTTTCGCCAGCTCCTCGCCGATCTCGACGAACTGCTCGGGCTGAATGATCGCGTTGAGCCGCGCGTGCTTGGTCCAGTAGTGGAAGTGCTCGGTCAGCCGGTAGGTGGTGGCCACGTACGGGAATTGCTCGACCTTGCCGAACGCGGCCCGATCGTCCGGGAACACGCGGGCGGCCGGGTTGTTCAGCGCGCGCGGATTGTCCGGGTGGAGCGGGTTCGCGGCGAGCGGCGTCTCGAACGGCTCGTAATGCTCGGGGAACGGCCCTTCGTTCATCCCGTCGCGCGCGAAGAAGCGCGCGACGCCTTCCGGATTCATGATGAACGGCCCCATGCCGGTCTCGGGCGGCTCGTCCGCCTTGTAGTCCGGGATATCGGGACCGCTCCAGGTCTTGCCGTTCCAGCCGATCAGCTTGCGGGTGGGATCGAACGGCTTGCCGCTCGTATCGCACGACGCGCGGTTGTACAGGATCCGCCGGTTCGCCGGCCAGGCCCAGGCCCAGCCGAGCGTCTGGCCGATGCCGGTCGGATCGGCGTTGTCGCGCCGCGCCATCTGGTTGCCCGCCTGGGTCCACGCGCCGCAGAAGATCCAGCAGCCGCTCGACGTGCTGCCGTCGTCCTTCAGCTGCGCGAAGCCGGCGAGCTGCTCGCCCTTCTTCACGAGCGTCTTGGCCGCATCCTTCGGATCGGGCAGATCGGCGAGCGCGCGGCCGTTGAACTCCATCGCCAGCTCTTCGGGCGTCGGGCTTTCCGGATTCGCATACGGCCAGGTCAGGTTGAGGATCGGATCGGGAAACTTGCCGCCGTCCTTCCGGTACATCGCGCGCATCCGGGTGAAGATGCCCGCCATGATCTCCAGGTCGCTCTTCGCCTGGGCCGGCGGCTCCGCGCCCTGCCAGTGCCACTGCAGCACCCGGCCGGAATTCACGAGCGAGCCGCGCTCCTCCGCGAAGCACGAGGTCGGCAGCCGGAACACCTCGGTCTGGATCTTCGATGCGTCGACGTCGTTGTAGTCGCCGTGGTTCTTCCAGAACTCCGAGGTCTCGGTCGCGAGCGGATCCATGATCACGAGCCACTTCAGCTTGGCGAGCGCGGCCGCCGTCTTCACCTTCGACGGCGCCGCCGCGAGCGGATTGAAGCCCTGCGCGATATAGCCGTTGATCTTGCCCTGGTACATCAGCTCGATCGTCTGCAGCAGGTCGTACGGCTTGTCGAGCTTCGGCAGATAGTCGTAGCCCCAGTGGTTGTCGGCGGTGGCCGCGTCGCCCCACCACGCCTTCATGAAGCTCACGTGGAACGCGCGGTAGTTCTTCCAGTAGCTCAGCTGGTTCGGCCGCAGCGGCTGCTGCGCGCGCTTCTTGATGTACGCGTCGAAATCCTGCTCGGCCTGCGACGGCAGCGTCATATAGCCGGGCAGCAGGTTCGACATCAGCCCGAGATCGGTCAGCCCCTGGATGTTCGAGTGGCCGCGCAGCGCGTTCATGCCGCCGCCCGCGATGCCGATGTTGCCGAGCAGCAGCTGCACCATCGCGCCCGTGCGGATCATCTGCGCGCCGACCGAGTGGTGGGTCCAGCCGAGCGCGTACAGGATCGTGCCCGCGCGTCCGGGCACCGCGGTGGTCGCCAGCATCTCGCACACTTTCAGGAACTTGTCCTTCGGCGTGCCGCAGATCCGCTCGACCATCTCGGGCGTATAGCGCGAATAGTGCTGCTTGAGCAGGTTGTACACGCAGCGCGGATGCGCCAGCGTGGCGTCGACCTTCACGAAGCCGTCGTCGCCGCGTTCGTAGTCCCAGCTCGATTTGTCCGGATACGCGTGCTTTTCCGCGTTGTAGCCGGAATAAATGCCGTCGTCGAACGCGAAATCCTCGCGCACGATGAACGGGAAGTCCGTGTAGTTCTTGACGTACTCGTGCTGGATCTTGTCGTTCGTCAGCAGGTAATTGATGACCCCGCCGAGGAACGCGATATCCGTGCCGGTGCGAATCGGCGCGTAGTAATCCGCCACCGAGGCGGTACGCGTGAAGCGCGGGTCGACCACCACGAGACGCGCCTTGCGGTGCGCCTTCGCTTCCGTCACCCACTTGAAGCCGCAAGGATGGGCTTCAGCGGCGTTGCCGCCCATCACGAGAATCACATCCGCGTTCTTGATGTCGACCCAATGGTTCGTCATCGCTCCACGGCCGAACGTCGGGGCAAGACCTGCCACCGTCGGGCCATGTCAGACACGCGCCTGATTGTCGAATGCCAGCATCCCCATGCTGCGCACGGTCTTGTGCGTCAGATAGCCGACTTCGTTGCTGCCCGCCGATGCGGCCAGCATGCCGGTCGTGAGCCAGCGGTTGACCTTCGCGCCGTCCTCCGTCGTCTCGACGAAGTTCGCGTCGCGGTCTTCCTTCATCAGCTTCGCGATGCGATCGAGCGCATCGCTCCACGAAATCGGCTGCCACTCGTCCGAGCCGGCGGCGCGGTATTCGGGGTGCTTCAGGCGACTCGGGCTATGGATGAAATCGATCAGGCTCGCGCCCTTCGGGCACAGCGTGCCGCGATTGACCGGGTGGTCGGGGTCGCCTTCGATGTGGATGATGCTCGCTTCGGCGTTCTTCGCGCCGTCCCCGAGGCTGTACATCAGGATGCCGCAACCGACCGAGCAATAAGGACAGGTGTTGCGGGTTTCGACGGTACGCGCCAGTTTGTATTGACGCACCTCGGCGAGCGCTTCGGCTGGCGAGAAGCCCAACAGGGCAAGACTCGAGCCGGCGAGCGTCGTGGCGGTCACCTTCATGAACTGGCGCCGGGACATGTGGAGCATGATGGTCTCGGGCTGGGTGTATTAGGGGAACACTTATTACAACGACTTGTGATGCGCGGATTCTACGGCAGCCACGCCCGCGACGCAGCGCGCCCCCGTGAATCCGGCCCGGCGGCCGAAGCCGCAAGGGGCCGCCGCCTGTTTCGCATCCCTGCTCTTCCGTTATATGACAACGCGAGCGCATCGGATAGGAGGGGCAGCCCTTACAAGGCCGCAAGCTTATCAGAAGCGCGTGTCGGCTCGCATTCAGCTGCCGGAGCCCGGGGCGGCGGGACGCCTGTCGGGCCTGGGTTTCACGGCGACGACGGAATGCGCGGGTCGCCGATCGCCGCCCGCTTCGGCCGCGCGACCGAGGGTGTCGCCGGTCCGCGCGCATCCCGTCCGTCCCCGCGCGAGGATCGCCTAGGATCTCGCTACCCAGCCCCCCTCGGGCTCCATTCCAGGCCGGGCAGCCCGGCGCGCGGCATCCCGATCAGAACGCCGGCAGCCCCGGCGGATTGGTCTCGGACCGTTCGACGGCTTCGGCCTGCAGTCCCCAGCGCGCGAGCGCCTGTCCGTACTTGCCGTCGCGGATCAGGTCGTTGGTGGCGATCGTCAGCGCGGCGGCCAGCCCGCTGCCCTTGCGCGTCGCGATCGCGACGTCCGCCTTTACCGGCCAGCCCGCGTTCACGCCGCCGACGGAACGGATCTGGCCGCCCTGCGCCGCCTGATACGCAAGCGACGCGTTCGGATTCAGCTCGGCGTCCGCGCGGCCGCTCAGCAGCGCGACGCGCGCCACCGCATCGTCGTCGTAGTACTGCAGCACCGCCGGCTTGAGCCCCTGCGCGACGTTGCGCCGGTTCCATTCCAGCAGGATGCGTTCCTGGCTCGTGCCCGAGCCCGTAATGATGCGCAGCCCGGCGATGTCCCGAGGCTCGGCGATCCGCTCGATCGGGCTCGCGCGTCGCACGTAGAAGCCGTGCAGCCCCAGTCGATAGGTCGTGAAATCGAACTTCCGCTTGCGCTGCTCGGTGACGCCGACATTGGAAATCACCGCGTCGTACCGTCCCGAGCCGAGACCGAGCGGCCAGTCGGCCCACGCGACCGGCATGAGCGTCAGCGTCCTGCCGAGCGCGTCGGCGAGCAGCTGCGCGTAATCCGGATCCGCGCCGACCACGGTGCGCGCGTCCGTCGCATAGGTCGCGACGGGCGGCGCATGCGGTGCGATCGCGACCGTGAATGCGCCGTCCGTCACCCAGCGATAGCCGCGCAGCGCGTCGATCGCCTGCGGATCCCGGGCCGCGCGGATACGGCCGGCCTGGCGGGGATCGAGGTCCACGGCGGGCGCGGCGGCGGCCCGGTCGAAGGCCAGCGGGCCGGCGGCGGCGAGCGCCGCCAGCATGAAAGTGCGTCGGTCGATCATCGATGTCGGACGTCGTGAGGAAAAAGGGCCGTGCCGTTCAAAGCACTTTGGACAGGAACGCCCGCGTGCGCGGATGCGCGGGCGCGCCGAGCACCTGCTCCGGCGGACCGGATTCCAGGATGCGGCCGTGCTCCATGAACAGGATCGTGTCGGCCACCTCGCGCGCGAAGCCGATCTCGTGCGTGACGATGATCAGCGTCGTGCCGGAGCGCGCCAGTTCCTTGATCACGTCGAGCACCTCGTTGACCAGCTCGGGATCGAGCGCGGAAGTCGGCTCGTCGAACAGCAGCACTTTCGGCTTCAGCGCCAACGCGCGCGCGATCGCGACCCGCTGCTGCTGGCCGCCCGACAGCTGGCGCGGATACGCGTCGGCCTTCGCCGCGAGCCCGACCCGCGCGAGCAGTTCGCGCGCGACGCGTTCGGCCTCGTCGCGCGCGACGCCGCGCGCGGCCACCGGCGCTTCGACGAGGTTGTCGAGCACGCTCAGGTGCGGGAACAGATTGAACTGCTGGAACACCATGCCGACGTCCACGCGCCGCCGCAGCACGTCGCGCTCCTTCAGTTCGTAGAGCGTGTTGCCGTCGCGGCGATAGCCGATCGGCTCGCCGTCGATGTCGATGAAGCCGTCGTCGACGCGCTCCAGATGATTGATCGTGCGCAACAGGGTCGACTTGCCCGAGCCGGACTGGCCGAGGATCACGGTCACGCTGCCCGGCGGCGCGACGAACGACACGTTGTCGAGCACCTTCTGCTGGCCGTAGCTTTTCGATACGCGATGAATCGCGACCTCGCCGCCCGGGCGCCGCGCGCTTGCCCAGCCCTGCTCGGCCTCGCCCGGCTCGGCGCGAACCTCGGCCGCGGCGCGCACGGGCGCATCGCGGCGGGCCGCCGCGCGGCGCGCCAGCCACGTCGACAGCAGCGACGGCGGCGGATTGCGCAGCGCGCCGCGCGCATAGTGGCGCTCGACCTGCGCCTGGATCGCCGACAGCACGGTCAGGATGATCAGATACCAGACGGTCGCGACCATCAGCAGCGGGATCACGTCGAGGTTGCGGCGATAGATGACCTGCACGGTATAGAACAGCTCCGGCATCGCCAGCACGTACACCATCGACGTCCCCTTCGCGAGCGCGATCAGATCGTTGAACGCGGTCGGCAGGATCGTGCGCATCGCCTGGGGCAGCACGATGCGCCGCGCCTGCCGCGCGCGCGGCAGGCCGAGCGCCGCCGCCGCTTCCAGTTGCCCCTGGTCGACCGACAGGATGCCGCCGCGGATCACTTCGGCGGAAAACGCCGCGTGGTTGAGCGTCAAGCCGAGCACGGCGGCGCAGAACGGGCTGATCAGATCGGTCGTCGCGATGTTCGCGAACGTGATGTCGGTCAACGGGATGCCGAGCCGGATATGGCCGTACAGGTAGCCTAGATTGTTGAGGATCAGCAGCAGCACGATCAGCGGAATCGAACGGAACAGCCAGATGAACACCCACGCAGCGCCCGCGAGCACCCGCGAACGCGACGCACGCGCCAGCGCGACGGCGAGACCCAGCGCGAAGCCGAACAGCGCGCCGAGCAAGGTGAGCAGCAAGGTCCGCGCGAGTCCGGACAGCACCGGCGCCGACAGGAACCATTCGGCAAATACCGGCCAGCCCCATTGCGGGTTGCCGAGCACGGAATGAAGCGCCGCCGCGATCAGCGCGAGCCCGAGCACGGTGCCCGCGGCGCGCGCCGGGTAACGGGCCGGCACGATCCGGTCGGCGGAGCAATCGGTGCGCGCGGCGGCGCCGAGCGGCGGCAGCGCGCCGCCGGCTGCGTGAGTGGTATCGCTCATGATCGGGTTTCCTTCGAAGTCCTGTCGTTGCGCCGCCGCGTCAGGCCGGCTCGAACGCCGCGTAGCGGCTGGCCTTGCGCGCGAGGCCGAGGTGGTCGCGCAGCGTGTCGCCTTGCAGCGTGCGCTGGTAGCGCCCGCGCGCCTCGAGCGCGGGGATCACCAGTTCGACGAAATCGTCGATGCCCTGCGCCTGCACCGGAAAGCCGAGGATGAAGCCGTCGGCCGCGCCCGCGTCGATCCAGCGGACGATCTCGTCCGCGATCTGTGCGCCGGTGCCGACGAAGTTCGAGCGCGGCGTCGCCACCGCGAGCGCCGTCTCGCGCAGCGTGAGCCCTTGCGCGCGGGCATCGGCCTTGATCCGGTCGGTGGTCGAGCGAAAGCTGTTCCGGCCGATCTCGCCCAGCTCCGGAAACGGCGCGTCGAGCGGGTACTGCGTGAAGTCGTGATGATCGAAGTAGCGGCCGAGATAGGCCAGCGCCTCGTCGACGGTCAGCAGATCGCGGATCGCCTGGTACTTCGCCTCCGCCTCGCCGGCCGTGCGCCCGACGATCGGACCGATGCCGGGGAAGATCTTCACGTCGTCGCCGCGCCGGCCGTGCGCGACCGCGCTCTGCTTCACGCGCTGCGCGAACGCGCGGGTTTCGTCGAGCGACGGCGAATGGGCGAACACGGCGTCCGCGTATTTGCCCGCGAGCGCGATGCCGGCATCGGACGATCCCGCCTGGAAAATCACCGGCTGCCCCTGCGGCGAGCGCTGGATGTTCAGCGGCCCCGCCACCTGGAAGAACTTGCCCGCGTGATCGAGCGGATGCAGCTTGTCCCGGTCGAAGAACCGGCCGGTGCGGCGATCCCGGACGAACGCGTCGTCGTCCCAGCTGTCCCACAGCCCTTGCGCGACGCTCAGGTACTCGTCGGCGATCTCGTAGCGCAGCGCGTGCTCCGGATGCGTCGAGCCGTAGTTCTTCGCCGTCCCTTCGAGCGGCGTCGTGACGACGTTCCAGCCCGCCCGTCCGCCGCTGATCAGATCGAGCGACGCCAGCTGCCGGGCGACCGTGAACGGCTCGCTGTACGACGTGGATACGGTGCCCGCGAGGCCGATCTTCGACGTGACGGCCGCCAGCGCGGAGAGCACCGAAATCGGCTCGAAGCGGTTCAGGAAATGCGGAATCGATTTTTCGTTGATGTACAGGCCGTCCGCGACGAACGCGAACGCGATGCCGTTCGCCTCCGCCTTCTGCGTGACTCGCACGATGAAATCGAGGTTGACGCTCGCATCGGGCGGGTTGTCCGGATGCTTCCACGCATTCATGTGGCTGCCGGCGCCTTGCAGCATGATGCCGAACGTGACGTTGCGCTGGGTCATGATGGAGTTCGCTGACGGAATGGAAACAGGTTTCAGGAGCGGGCGGACTGATGCGCGTGCGCCAGCAGTTCGATCGACGCGAGGCGTTCCGCGTAGCGCGTCACCGGCGAATCGACGACGAATTCGTCGACCCCGAGCCGCCGGCTCAGCGCGTCCAGTTCGCGATGCACGCTGTCCGGCGTGCCGGCAATGACGTGCGGCCGCAGTTCGTCGATCCGGTAGTCGGCCGCGCCGCTTTGGCGCGCGAATTCGGCGGCGGCCTGCGCGCTGCCCAGGTTGAAGCTCTGGCCGCCGGCCAGCTCGAGCTTGAAGATGCGCAGCGCGCCGATCAGCGCTTCCGCGCGCGCCTGCGTCTGCGCCGCCACCGCGTACAGCGCGAGCAGCGGCGCGCGCCCGGCCGCCCGGCGGAATGCGTCGAGCGAGCGCTCGACGTTCGCCTCGTCGCCGTTGAAATGGCCCGCGTAGCAGAATTGCCAGCCGAACCGCGCGGCCAGCGCCGCGCTCTCCGGCGAGCCGCCGAGCAGAATACGCTCGGGCGCCTCGGGCGGCACCGGCATCGCGAGCGCGCCGGCGAGCGGATGATCCTCGGCGACGCCCCATTTCAGGAACGCATCCAGTTCGGCGAGCTGCGCGTCGAATGCCGGCTTCCTCGCCTTGTCGTGGCTCCACTGCAGCGCGCGGGTCGTCAGCGGCAAGCCGCCCGGGGCCTTGCCGATGCCGAGGTCGACGCGGCCCGGCGCGAGCGCCGCCAGCAGCTTGAAGGTCTCGGCGACCTTGAACGGACTGTAGTGCTGCAGCATCACGCCGCCCGAGCCCACCCGGATGTGCGACGTCTGCGCGAGCACGTGCGACACGACGATCTCCGGCGCGGAACTCGCCAGGCCCGGCGCCCCGTGATGTTCGGCAATCCAGAAGCGCCGGTAGCCGAGCTGCTCGGCGCGCCGCGCGAGCTTGACGGTGAAGCGCAGCGCGTCGGCGGCGGTCGTGCCGTCGGCGATCGGACTCTTGTCCAGCAACGAAAGGGTGTAGGCCATGGGACGGGGAACGGGTCGCGTGCTCATCGGACCGGGCGGCCGGACTCAGGTCTTCGGCAAGCCGGGCGGATTGGTCTGCGAGCGGTCGATCGCTTCCGATCCGAGCTGCCAACGGTCCAGTACCTTCCGGTAGCCGCCGTCGCGGATCAGGTCGTTCAGCGCGAGCGTGACCGGATCGGCGAGCCCGCTGCCCTTGCGGGTCGTCACCGCGATATCGGCGGTGCGCGGCCAGCCGCCGCTGACGGTACCGACCAGCCGCGTCCCGCCCTGCCGCGCGGCCTGATAGGCCAGCACCGAATTCACGCTGAAGATCGCGTCCGCCCGCCCCGATTGCAGCGCGACGGCCTTCACCGCATCGTCGTCGTAGTACTGCACGGTCACCGGCCGCAGCCCGTGCGCGACGTTCTGGCGATCCCATTCGAGCAGGATCTTCTCCTGGTTGGTGCCCGCGTCGGTGATGACGCGCAGCCCGGCGACATCCTTCGGCTCGCGGATCGACGCGATCCGGCTGCCGGACTTCACGTAGAAGCCGACCTGGTCGCGCCGATACGTCGAGAAGTCGAACTTCGCCTTGCGTTCCTCCGTGACGGTCACGTTCGAGATCACCGCGTCGACCTTGCCGGATTCGAGCGCGAGCGGCCAGTCGGGCCACGCGAGCGCAACGATCTTCAGCTTGCGGCCGAGGCTGTCCGCCAGCAGCTGGGCGAGGTCGGCGTCAAAGCCGACCACGGTGCGCGCGTCCGTCGCATACGTGCTGATCGGCGGCGAGTTCGGCGCGATGCCGATCGTCAGCGTGTCCGCTTCCGCGAACCGGAAGCCGGCGGGCACGGCGCGGATCGCGTCCGAATCCGGCGCGCCGCGCGGACGGCCGGGTTGCTGCGGACTCAGGTCGAAGGTCGCGGCCGACGCCGTTGCGCCGAAACCGATCAACGCAGCGGCCGCGACGCGCAGCAAACGCGTGAAGAACGTTCCACCGAATATCATCAAGGTGTCCTTTTCATTCGTTTCGGAGGGGATTCCGGTTGCCGAACCGCTTCGCTCATCGCGGCGACGCGGCCGGTTCGGCGGCTCTCAGGTCCGCCAGCGCTCCGGGCCGGCCGGGTTCCGCCAGGTTCTTGCCGAACGGCAGATGGACGTAGATTTCCGGATCGATGCCCCGGTCGAACAGCGCGTCGTAGCCGGCATCGAGATAGAGCGCCCATGCCTCGGGCTGCCTGAACCCCGTGGTCAGATAAACGCGCGCGTAACCCTGCCGCGCGGCGCGCAGTTCCAGTTCGCGCACGACCCGCTTCGCGAGCCCCTGACGCCGCAGATCCGCGCGCGTCCAGATCCGCTTCAGTTCCGCCGTGCGCGCGTCGTAGCGCTTGAACGCGCCGCCGCCGATCGTCTCCCCGTCGCGGACCAGCAGGATGAACGCGCCTTCGGGCGGCGCGAACAGCGCATCCGGGTAGCGTGAGAGCTCCTGCTCCGCCTGGGCGCGGCTGTTGTCGCGATAGGCGTCGTAGCGGGTCGCGTACTCGTCGATCAGCGCGTCGATCAACGGCTTCGCCCGAGGGTCCCGTGGGGCGACATCGATAATGCTGTCGGTCATGATGGCAAGCTCGGGTCAGGACAGCGCGAGCGAGCCGCCTCGAGCGGCCTGTCCCGCCGATACGTCATCGCAGCGCCGTCGCCTTCTGAACGGAACAACCGGCCGCACGCGCGCACCGGTTGCGACATCCCGCGTCTTTCATCGAGGCGGCGTCGCTGCCGTGCCGGCGTACTGCCATGCTCGCCACAGTACCGGCTGGACACGCAAAGGCTAACCAAGCAATTCCGATAAGAATATCGGCGCGCGCACCGGCAAGGCATTCGCAAGGTGATCGCGCCGCGCGCACGATCGATACCCCGCGCAACGGACACGCGAGGTGCGATTCGACGCGTCGGTGTGCCGCTCGGGTACGGCCGGGGGCGGGAGAAAGCCGGCGGACGAGCCTAATCGAGCGGGGGGATGCGCTCCGCGAGCTGGAACAGGCAGTCGCCGCGCTGCACTTGCGCGGGGACGCGCCTGCATACCACTTCGCCGTCGCTGTCGAAGCAGTACGTGACGGGATCGCGCAGCGGCGTGTCGGGGAAATGCACGCGCGCGGCGGGCTGACCCGCCCGCACCTGCGCGCCCAGTTCGACCAGCGGTTCGACGAGCCCCTTGTCGTACGCATACACGTAGTGCTGCGCGCCGACCCGCAGGAAGCGCGTGACGGCCGGCGGCGAGGCCGGCACGAGCGGGCCCTTCAGCACGCCGGCGAACCCGAGAAAATGCAGCAGGCCCTGGCGGCCCTGCCGGATCAGCGCGGGGTCCGACGTGCCGCCGCCGCCCAGCTCCGTCAGGATCGACACCGCGCCCTGCCGGCGCGCGGCCGACGACGCATGGACCGGATTCGGCGCATGCAGGAACGCGTTCGGCAAGCCGAACGCCGACAGCAGCGCCCGTACCCGCCGCGCTTCGTCGCCGCCGCGCGGCTCCAGGGCCAGCATGTTGCCGCCGTGATATTGCAGCGAACTGCCGCCCGAATGCAGATCGATCAGATACTGGGCGCGCGCGAGCAGCGTGTGTTCGATGTAGTCGGCGATCATCGCCGTCGGCGTGCCCGCCGGGTCGCCGGGAAAGCTGCGGTTCAGGTTGCCGCCGTCGAGCGGCGACACCCGCAGGCCGGCATCCGCCGCCGGGAAGTTCGCCATCGGCAGCAGAATCAGCTGGCCGTCGATCTGATCCGCTTCCAGTTCGCGGATCAGCTGCGACACGATGATCTGCCCTTCGTATTCGTCGCCGTGGTTGCCGGCCATCACGAGCACGACCGGGCCGTTGCCGCGCCGGATCGACGCGACCGGCACCGGAATCCATCCGTATGCGGAACGGTGGACCGAATGCGGCAGGCGCAGGTAGCCGACGTGCTTGCCGTCTGCGTCGAAATCGACTTCGCTGCGAATCGGGTTGGGGTTGCGAAAGCGGGAGGAATCGGTCATGGTCGCTGTCGGCATGCGGCACCGGAACACCGGCGGTAGGCGCAAGCTTACCGGCAATCGTTCGGGCCGCGTGAACGTGAAACGCGCGCGTCTTCGCGCGGCGCGGATCCGCGGCGTATCTCCATGCGGTGCGACGCGGCACAGCGCGCAACGCGCGACGGCGTGCGCTGCGACGATACTAGCGCCATGCCGCGCCGGCGCCTAACAACGACTCGTCACATCCTTATCGGCCCGGCGCACGCAACGGCACCGCCCGCTCGCTTCGTGAGGACGCACGCATGACCATCGAATACCGCTTCGACGTGTTCGGCAAGCTGATCGCCGTCACCCGCGCCGCCGACCGCTGGCAGGCGTTCTATCCCGGCGCGGACGGCAAGCGCCGGCCCGCGAACTTCGTGATTCCCGACTTCATCGACGCACACGAGCTGGGCCAGTATCTCGGCGACCTGTTCCACGAGAGCGCGACGCCGGCGCGCGGGGACGTTCGCCGGCTCTCTCCGCCCGAAGACGCCTAGACCCTCGCCCGCGAGATCGCCAAAACTTTTCGGCGCGAAAGGCGTCCGACAGGAAAACGCCACCGGCGTGGCACAATTGCCGCGTCGCTCCCTGTCCTTGCCCATGAAGCCATTGATTCCCCAGCAGCCGAAAAAACTCGTCCGTCACAGCGCCAACTGGGCGCTGAATGCGTTTCAGCGTTTCTCCGCCGACCGCTGTTCGGCCATGGCGGCGAGCATCGCGTTCTATTCGGCGTTCTCGCTCGCGCCGATGCTCGTGATGGTGATCGCCGTCGCCGGCTGGTTCTTCGGCGACGACGCCGCGCGCGGCCAGATTTTCAATCAGGTGCACGAATTGATCGGCAACGATGCCGCCGCCAGCGTGCAGACGATCGTCGAGAATGCGCATCGCAGCGGCAGCCGCGGCGGCATGGCCGCGCTGATCTCGATCGGAATGCTCGCGCTCGGCGCATCGGCGACGTTCGCGTCGCTCAACACCGCGCTCAGCATCATCTGGCCCGCGACCGGCAAGCGCGCGTCGTCGGTGCTCGGCCTCGTGCGGGTGCGGCTCATTTCGTTCGGCCTCGTGCTGGGGGTCGCGTTCCTGCTCATCGTGTCGCTGGTGCTCGATACCGCGATCAGCTTCATCGGCCGCTGGCTCTGGGGCAACACGCCCTACGTGGTGATCGGCAACCTGCTGCAGTTCACGGCCGGCATCGCGGTGCTGACCGCCGCATTCACCGCGCTGATGAAATTCCTGCCCGACGCGCAGGTCGCGATGCGCGACGCGCTCACGGGCGGAATCGTGTCCGCCGTGCTGTTTTCGGCGGGCAAGAAGCTGTTCGCGCTGTATCTCGCGCACGCCGGCACCGCCAGCGCGTTCGGCGCGGCGGGTTCGTTCGCCGTGCTGCTGATGTGGCTGTACTTCTCGGCCGCCGTGCTGCTGCTCGGCGCGGAATTCGCGGCGGCGCGCGGCGCGGCATCCGCGCCGGCATCGGACGATACCCGGCTCGCAGGCGAATAAGCCGACGAATCGGCTCGCCGAATCTTTCGAAATACTTCGAGTGCGGACCGCTTCAAATTACATCGATACATATCGCGTACAGCGCTCCGTAAACCCCGGAGCGCGCTTTTTTTCCGCTCTTGATACGGTCTTGATTCCCTCCCGCGCCATCCCCGCGCGCGCAAACGTTTGACCACCCCGATTTCCTGTCCGAATCGCCCCCGAAACCCGGGGTGACAAATTCGCGTCATCTCCTAACGCAACAATCGCAGCGCAACAATCAATCAATATTCCGGCTTTCGGAATAGTTGTTGATGTCATTGATATATAAGGGTTTTTTTCCGTTGTCACCTTTTCGAGACACTTTATTTTTTTGGTGTTCTTGCGTCCCGGACGGTGCGCTATTCTGCAATCCGCAACAAATAACGACTCACTCGCGTGGAGAAACGAACCAATGAAGAAACTAGCTCTGTCTACCCTCTCGCTGGCTCTCCTGGGTGCGGCCGGTGCGGCCCAGGCGCAAAGCAGCGTCACGCTGTACGGCGTGGTCGATACGTCGATCACCTATGTTCACGGCAATAGCGGTACCGGCAACAACATGTGGGAAATGGGCAGCGGCAACCTGTCCGGCAGCCGTTGGGGCTTGAAGGGCACGGAAGATCTGGGCGGCGGCCTGAAGGCCATTTTCCAGTTGGAAAACGGCTTTAACTCGGGCACCGGAAGCCTGGGTCAAGGTGGCCGCATGTTCGGCCGCCAGGCATTCGTCGGCCTGCAGAGCGATCAGTACGGTACGGTCACGCTGGGTCGCCAATACGACCCGCTCGTCGACCTGGTTCAGCCCGTGACGGCCGACAACTACTTCGGCAGCGTGTTCGCCACGGCGGGCGACGTCGACAACAACGACAACAGCTTGCGCGTCAGCAACACCGTCAAGTACACGTCGCCCGTGTTCTCGGGCCTGCAGTTCGAAGGCTTGTACGGCTTCGGCGGCGTCGCGGGCCAGACGGGCTCGGGCCAGACGTGGTCGGCGGCAGCGGCCTACAACAACGGCCCGATCGGCATCGCGGCGGGTTACTTCTACGCATCGAACCCGACGCCGGCGAACGGCATCTCGCGCGGCAACACGTGGGGCGGCTCGTCCGACGCGATCTTCGACGGCCCGATCAACAGCGGCTATACGAGCGCGAAGTCGATCGGCATCGCGCAGGTGGCGGGCCAGTACGTGATCGGTCCGGTCACGCTCGGCCTCGGCTACAGCAATGCGCAATACAAGTCGGATTCGTATTCGCTGTTCTCGTCGACGCAGAAGTACAACACGGGCCGCGGTTTCGCGGCGTTCCAGGCGACGCCGGCGCTGCTGCTGGGTGTCGGCTACTCGTACACGAAGGCGAGCGGCAACACGGACGCCAAGTACCACCAGGTGTCGCTGGGCGGCGATTACTCGCTGTCGAAGCGCACCGACGTGTACCTGGTCGGCGCGTACCAGCACGCAAGCGGCACGCAACTGAGCGTCTCGTCCACGGGTGTGGTCAGCACGCAAGCGGCGCAAGCGTCGATCGGTTCGTACGGCTATGCCGGCACGACCTCGCAGGAAATGGTTGCCGTGGGCCTGCGCCACAAGTTCTAAGCACTGCGCGATTCGCGCTTCGCGGCACCCACGGGCGCCGCGAAGCCGGAAGCGGACAAGCCAGCCGGAGGCCGCGTGCCGACGGCTGGCTTTTTTTCTGCGGCGAGTATCGCCGGGCTCGAGGGCAGTCGCCGCGAAGGGCGCGCCGGCGGGCGAGCGCGCCATTGCGCGGCCGTTTGCGATGCCGAGACCTCCCGCGCCATGCGAACGACTTCCCGTGCTTCTCCCCAGCCATGTCAACGCGCCGTGCGTGAGCGGTACCGCGCCTGACCGGGAGGACGAATCGTCTCGGGAAGCCGAAAGAGACGCAGCGGCGCCGTCAAGCGCCGGTATCCGCGTCGGCTTCGACGCCAAGACCGGCCGCTTTCCATTCCGGAAAACCGTCCTCGAGCCGTACGGCCCTGAAGCCCTTCGCACGCAGCGCGGCCACGGCCTCGAACGCGAGCACGCAGTATGGACCGCGGCAATACGCCACGATTTCGGTATCGAGCGGAAGCTCGCTCAGGCGCTCATCCAGGGCGGCAAGCGGGATATTGCGCGCGCCCGGCAGATGCCCTTGCGCGAACTCGTCTTCCGGGCGCACGTCCAGCACGGTGACAAGCCCGTCCGCGAGCCGCGCGGCCAGTTCGTTGCGCGAAACCGGCTCCATTGAATCCCGCGCGTGGAAGTAGTCGCCGAGCACGCGATTGACCTCCGCGATGTTGCGCTCGCCCAACCGGCCGAGCGCCTTCATCAAGGCGACAACCTCGTTGTCGCCGGCAAGACGGTAGACGACGTGCTTGCCTCGACGCTCCGTATCGACCAGACGCGCCCGCCGAAGAACCTGCAGGTGCCGCGACGTATTCGCGAACGTCATGCCGGACAGCGCGACCAGATCCTCGACCGACCGCTCGCGCTGCGCCAAGTGCTCCAGCAACTCAAGCCGGTTCGGATGAGCCACGGCCTGGGCCACCTCGGCAAGACGCTCATAAATCTCTTGCTTGGGTCCCGCGCTTGACATTCGCACCTCCATGAACAATCATTATCGATAATGATTGAATGTTAGCATCTTCACTCACCGGGAGCAAACTCGTGATTCTTCGGCAATTCCTCCATTCCGACCCGGCAGGTATCTCGTACCTCCTGGGCTGCGGCGGCCAGTCGACGGCCGTTGTCGTCGATCCCATCGGCGCCCCCGGTGACTATCTGCAGGCCGCGGAAGCCGCCGGGATGAAGATCGATTACGTGATCGACACCCACGTCCACGCGGACCACCTCTCCACGGGCCGCGCGCTCGCCGAGGCTGTCGGCGCGGCGTACGTCCTCTCGTCCAAAGCCGATATCGCCAGCCCCTTCACCGGAGTCGAGGATGGCGACGAAATCAAGGTCGGTCATGTCGTCATCAAGATTCTCCATACCCCCGGCCACACGCCCGAGCATATCTGTCTGCTCGTGACGGACCGCAGGCGGGCCGACGAGCCGTGGTTCGTCATCACCGGCCACACGCTGATGATCGGCGACCTGGGCCGTACCGAACTGGCTGTCACCGCCGAACAGGGCGCGAGGGATCTGTTCCGGAGCGTTCAGAGGCTCAAAGCCCTGCCGGATTATCTCGAGGTGCTGCCCGGCGCCTATGCCGGCTCGGTGTGCGGCCGCAGCCTCAGCGCGAAGCCGATGTCCACCATCGGATTCGAAAAGCGCCACAACGCGGCGTTCGGCATCGACAGCGAAGACGCATTCATCCGCTACATGCTGAAAGACGTTCCGCCCGCCCCGCCGGAAGCCGCCCGCTTGCGCGCGGCAAACGCCGGGCACGCGGCGGCCGGGGCGTGACGTCATGGGCACCCCCCTCCTTTCCGCAGGCGAACATCGCATCCGGCTGGGCCTCAGGGAGAACTGGCGGCAATTCGCGCTGCTCGTGCTGGTCAACGCGTTCGTCGGCGGCATGGTCGGCATCGAACGGACGGTTGTGCCCCTGATCGGCGCGCAGCAGTTTCACATCGAATCCACCACGCTGATCACGGCGTTCATCATCAGCTTCGGCGTCGTCAAGGCGTTCGCCAATCTCGTTTCAGGACAGCTCGCGGATAGTTGGGGCCGAAAGCGCGTACTCGTCGCGGGCTGGGTACTGGCGCTGCCGGTGCCTTTCATGATCATCGCCGCCCCCGCCTGGGAATGGGTGATCGCCGCCAACGTCCTGCTCGGACTGAGCCAGGGGTTCGCGTGGTCGATGACCGTCATCATGAAAGTGGATCTCGTCGGGCCGAAAAGCCGGGGACTGGCCATCGGGCTCAACGAATTCGCGGGTTACTGCGCCGTCGGCCTGACGGCATTCCTCACCGGATACCTCGCGAGCCGCTACGGCCTGCGTCCGGTGCCGATTTACCTCGGCGTCTTTTACGCGGCGGCCGGCCTGATCCTGTCGATCCTCGTCGTTCGCGATACTCGCGCGCACGTCAGGCTGGAAGCGGGCAACGCCGGGCAAACGCCGCCCCTGTCGTTCCGCGACGTGTTCATGCTCACGTCCTTCAAGAACCGCAACCTGTTCGCCGCGTCCCAAGCCGGGATGATCAACAATCTCAACGACGGCATGAGCTGGGGGATCTTTCCGCTGTTCTTCACAGGGCTCGGCCTGGGCATCGAACGCGTCGGCATCCTGAAGGCGGTCTATCCGATCGTCTGGGGCCTGTGCCAGATCGTCACCGGCCCGTTGAGCGACCGGTGGGGCCGCAAGGGGCTGATCGTCGCCGGCATGTGGGTACAGGCAGGGGGGCTCTTTCTGACCGCGCTGACGGGACATTTCCGGTGGTGGCTCGCCGCCAGCGTATTGCTCGGCCTCGGCACGGCCATGGTCTACCCGAGCCTGATCGCGGCCGTCTCGGATGCATCGGATCCTGCCTGGCGCGCCCGCTCCCTGAGCGTCTACCGGTTCTGGCGCGATCTCGGTTACGCGCTCGGCGCGCTCACGGCCGGTCTGATCGCCGATCGCTTCGGCTTCACCGACGCCATCCTCGCCATCGGCGCCGTCACCTTTCTATCCGGCATCGTCGTTGCCGTCGTGATGCGCGAGCACGGCTGAAAAGCGGACGACGGCTCATCACTCTCGAATCCGGCTCCACGCCATGACGAACATCTACCTCGACTACAACGCCAGCACCCCGATCGATCCGCGCGTCGCCGCCGCCATGCGACCGCTTCTTTCGGATGCCTTTGGAAACCCCTCCAGCGCGCATTGGGCCGGTTTCCTGTCCAAGGCCGTCCTGGAAAAAGCGCGCGCCCGGGTGGCCGCGCTGATCCGGGCAGCGCCCGACGAAATCGTATTCACGAGCGGCGGGAGCGAAGCCAACAACCTGGCACTCAAGGGCAGTTTTTTCTCCGAGCCCACGATCGGATTTCACATCGTCACGCAGGCGACCGAGCATCCGGCCGTTCTCCGCCCGCTGGCGTTTCTTGAACGTTTCGGCGCCGAAGTCACCTATTTGCCGGTCGACGGCAACGGACGCGTCGATCCCGAGGCGGTCCGCCGTACCATCACGCCGCGCACCAGGCTGATCACCATCATGCATGCGAACAACGAGACCGGCACGATCCAGCCGATCGCGGAAATCGGCGCGATTGCCCGCGCGTACGGGCTTCGTTTCCATACGGACGCCGCTCAGTCTGCCGGGAAGATTCCTGTCGATGTCGATCGTCTCGGCGTCGACCTGCTGTCGATCGCCGGTCACAAGCTCTATGCGCCGAAGGGCGTCGGCGCGCTCTATGTCCGACGGGGCATCGAGCTTGAACCGCTGCTGCACGGCGCGGGACATGAAGGCGGCCGCCGCGCGGGAACCGAAAGCGCGCTCATGGCGGCCGGACTGGGCGAGGCCTGTTCCCTGGCGGGCGACCTGACGCCCATGAACCGGATCGGCGTGCTGCGCGACCGGCTGTGGGACGCACTACGGGAACGCTTCGGCGAGTGCATCGTCCTCAACGGTCATCCGGCGCACCGGCTCCCGAACACGCTGAATGTTTCGTTTGCGGGACGCGTCGGCGCCGACGTGCTGGCGTCCCTCGACGGCATCGCCGCCTCGACCGGATCGGCCTGCCATACCGGCAAGATCCCGCTCTCTCCCGTCCTCGCCGCGATGGGCATTGCGGAACACGTGGGCAGGGGGGCGATCCGGTTCAGCCTGGGCCGGGAAACCACGTCGGAAGAAATCGACACCGTCATCGCCAAGCTGGATGCCATGTCCGGCCGCCCGTGACGTCCCGGTTTCCCTGTCCAATCCCGGTCGGCGTCTCGAAAAAGATAACGCGCGCACGCACCGGCGACGGCCTCCACGCATCGCGCACGAAGGCTACCGGGCAGAAAAGCGCGCGTATTCGGCCGCTGGGTTTCCGGAAGCCGGCACCGGCAAACGCAGGCTCCCCCGCTCGCCCCGTCCATCGATTCTCGATTTGAATCATCGGCTTAAATCTCGATCAGCAGCGGATTTTTCGCGAATCCCGGCGAGACATACCGCGCCGCCTCTTGCGCGTGCGCATAAAACGCGCGCATAAAAAAATCCCCGCGCGCATTCGCACGCGGGGATTTTTTCGAACTGCGGCAACGACCGGAACGACTCCGGCGTCCGTGCAGATCCCTTAGGCCGCTGCGTCCTTCAGCTTCTTCAGCGCACGGACCTTCACGCGCACGCTCGCCGGCTTGGCCGGGAACCAGCGCTCTTCGCCCGTGAACGGATCCTTGCCGAAGCGCTTCTTCTTCGCTGCCACGGCTTGCGCGGTGACCTTCAGAAGGCCCGGCAGCGTGAATTCGCCCGCACCCTTCTTGTGGATCGAACCGAGCACGACGTTTTCGAGCGCCGCGAGCACTGCCTTGACTGCCTTCACTTCGACTTCGGCGCGTTCAGCGATGTGCGCTGCGAGCGATGCCTTGGTGAAGGAATCCTTGATCGGCGTCGGAGCGGCCGGCGCCTTCGCGACAGCCTTCTTGGCCACTACTTTTTTCGCGGGCGCTGCTTTTTTGGCAGCCACTTTCTTGGCCGGTGCGGCAGCCTTCTTAGCCACCTTTTTTGCGGAAGTCGCCATGTTTCTCCTACCAGGTGTGGTCGTTGGATACGCGAAGCACGCAACACGCGGGCTTCAACGCCGGATTCTACAAGCGCCGCGCCGCTTCGTGCAGCACTTTTGTGAGTTATCCGCGGGTTTCCCGCAGGTTTTGTTGCGCGCCGCAGACTACGAACGCGCTTCGAGCCTGCAAAAACAGAGGTTTCGACGTTCCTCGGCACGCGGCGTGGCGCGAATTATGTTCGATATTTGCCTTTCTATACTGCCGTTCCACCCGTACCTCCCGCACGGAAACCGGCATGCGCGAAGCCCGCTACGTGAGAGGACTCGACGGCCTGCGCGCCCTCGCCGTGATCCTCGTGTTCCTGTCGCACAAGGCCCATGTCCAGGCCGTCGATATCGGCCGGCTCGGCGTGTGGACGTTCTTCCTGATCAGCGGTTTCCTGATCGTGGGCGAACTGCACCGCAGCCGGCTGGCCGTCGAGCGCGGTACGACCGGGCGCCGCCGCGCGCTGCGCGTGTTCCTCGGCAAGCGCGCGCGGCGGATCCTTCCGGTCTACTACCTGCTGCTCGCCGCGCTCGCGATCGCTCACGCAACCGTCTACCAGCGCGGCGTCGATCTCGGCCTCGCCTGGCATGCGGCATTCCTGTCGAATCTCTGGATCGGCGTGATCAGGAACGGCTGGCCCGGCAGCACGTCGCATTTCTGGAGTCTCGCCGTCGAACAGCAGTTCTACCTGATCGCCCCCGTCGTGCTGCTCGCGACGCGCGCGTCGCGGCATCTCGCCTGTTGCGCCGCGTCAGTCGCGCTGGCCGCGTTCGGCCACCTGCTGCTGGTTCGGGAAGGCGCCTCGCCGGTGCTGATCTACGCGTTCTCGCCGTGGAATTTCGCGTTGATCGCGCTCGGCGGCATCGGCGGCATTGCCCGCAGCCGGGGCATCGCGCCGGGTCCGCGCGTCGCGGCGGCGCTGTCGTGGGGCGGCGCGGCGGGTGTCGCGTTCTGCCTGACGCTGCCGCGGCTGATGCCCGGCGGCGCCGGCGGCCTGACGGACCTCGGGCTCGCCGTCGCGCTCGGCTGCCTGTTGTTCTGGCTCGTCAACCGGCCGGACGCGCTGCTCGCGACCTTGCTCGAACGGGCGCCGCTCGCCTACCTGGGCACCATCAGCTACGGCTTCTACCTGTTCCACAATCTCGTGCCCGCGCACTTCGGCGCGCTGCCCGGGCTGTATCACCGGCTGCACTTGCCGCCGATGCTGCAGATCCTGCTGGCCGACCTGCTTCAGTTCCTGCTGGCGGCGCTGTGCGCGCATCTGTCCTGGCGGTATCTGGAGCGTCGGCTGCTCGCCCGCCGGAAGCCGCTTGAAACCGGTTTGCGCGACGAGCTCGCCGCCGGATCGCAAGCGCCTCCCCGCTGATCGTTCCCGCCTCCAAACAAAGGGCCCCGGCTCTTGCGAACCGGGGCCAAAGGAACAACCACCACTTGGATGACGAAAAACCGGACAGGGATGCTAAGCGACCGCCGCCAGCACCGGCAGGCAGGTGCGCAGGTACGCTTCGAATTCGCGGCTCACCTCGGGATGCTGGAGCGCCAGCTCGACCGTCGCCTTCAGGTAGCCGAGCTTGCTGCCGCAGTCGAAGCGGGTGCCGTAGTAGCGGTACGCGAGCACCTGCTCCTCGGTCAGCAGCGATTGGACCGCGTCCGTCAACTGCAGCTCGCCGCCCGCGCCGGGCTTGATCTTGCGCAGATGATCGAAGATGCTCGGCATCAACACGTAGCGGCCGACCACGCCCAGATTCGACGGCGCGTGCTCCGGCGCGGGCTTCTCGATGATGCCCGACAGCTTGATGATGTCCTCCTCCCACTCGCGCCCCTCGACCACGCCGTAGGAACGGCTGTCCTCGCGGGCGATGGTTTCGACGCCGATCACCGAGCTGTGATAGTGATTGAACACGTCGACGAGCTGCTTGAGCACGGGCTGCTCGCCGTGCAGCAGGTCGTCCGCGAGGATCACGGCGAACGGCTCGCCGTGCACGAGCTTCTCCGCGCACAACACCGCATGGCCGAGGCCGAGCGCGGCGGGCTGGCGGACATAGAAGCAGTCGACGTGACTCGGCTTGATGCCGCGCACCAGTTCCAGCAGCTTTTCCTTGCCGCGCGCCTCGAGCTCGGCCTCGATCTCGAAGGACTTGTCGAAATGATCCTCGATCGCGCGCTTGCTGCGCCCCGTGACGAAGATCATTTCGGTAATGCCGGCGTTGATCGCTTCCTCCACCGCATACTGAATCAGCGGCTTGTCGACGACCGGCAGCATTTCCTTGGGACTCGCCTTGGTGGCAGGCAAAAACCGTGTGCCGAGACCGGCGACAGGAAACACGGCTTTGGTGACTTTCAGCATGATCGCATCCCGAATGGTTGGGTGGCTTCGCATCGCCGGGCGATGCGAACCGATAATCGACGGACCGAATTAAATCGATTCGAGGCGGCGCCTCGTTTATCGCGTTTCATCGTTCATTAATCTGAATCGATCGAATCCGCGAGCTTTCAGATAATCGACTGAAAGCCGGTCGATCTTGCCGACTGACTTGCCTGCGCGCGAGAATTTACCGATCCGATCCGGCGCCGGATCATTCGAACTCCTCGGCATAGGGCACGCCGCTGCGCTCCAGCCCGAAACGATTGATCGGTTCGTTTTTCAACGCGTCGCGGTATGCCGAGAGCACGGCCATGATGAGCAGCACCACGCCGCTCGCAATCCAGTGCATGTCCATCCTGGGCTCCTTTCGTCAATCAGCGAAGCCTCAAACTATCAGAAAAAAATCGACAAATAATGTCAATGCCATCTCGCGATATGGAAAATCACCACAGATCGAGACGATTGATTACGAATATTTGCGAATTGATTTTTTTATTCATTGACTGATTTCTTGCGAATTACGATTGAACCGCGCGATTGGCGCTTCACCTCCTGCAAGGAACCGGACTGAATGGATGCTGCCAGCGGAGCCGCGCTCGCGCGGCCGGACGCCGCCGACCGGAAGGAACACCTGATCGACGCGCTGCGCGGTTTCGCCGCGCTGCTCGTCGCCTATTTTCATTGCCGGCAGGTTGCCTGGGTCGGCATGCAGACGTTCCACCGCACCTACGGCCGCTCGCTCGATCCGGGCGTGCTGCTCGGCTACCTGACGTTTCCGTTCGCGTGGGGGTCGGCGGGCGTGCCGATCTTCTTCGTGATCAGCGGCTATTGCATCCACCGCAACGCCGCGCTGAAGCTCGCCGGCGATCCGTCCTACCGGCTGAACGCGCCGAACTTCTGGGCCCGCCGGTTCGCGCGGATCTACCCGGTGCTGCTGGCCGCCCTCGTCCTCACGCTCGTGCTCGATTCGATCAGCCTGCAAATCGAGCCCGTCAGCCACAAGATCCGCGACATCGGACCCGCCGCGTTCCTCGTCAACCTGCTTTCGCTGCAGGGCATCGCCGGTCCGACCTACGGATCGAACGGCGCGCTGTGGACGCTGTCGCTCGAAGTGCAGTTCTACGCGCTCTATCCGCTGCTGTTCGCGGCGCGGCGCCGGTTCGGGATGGTGCCCGTGCTGGCTGCGGTGGCGCTCGTCAACCTCGTGTCCGCGTGGGGCCTGGAGCGGCACGATCTGCAATTCTTCACGTCGTACTGGCTGTCGTGGACGCTCGGCGCCTGGATCGCCGATGCCCGCGCGCACGCGCCGGCGCATCCGGCGCATCCGGCGCGGCCGCCGTCGCGGGGCTGGTACGCGGCCGCCGCCGCGGCCATCGGGCTCGGCTGCGTCGCGTTCCACGTCGGGCAGTACGGCGCGTTCCAGCTGTGGGCGGGCGGCTTCGCGTGCTATCTGTACGCGGCGCTCGCGCGCCCGACGCGCGCGAGCGCTCCCGTGCGGCTGCTGTCCCGGTTCGGCGACTTCAGCTACTCGCTCTATCTGGTGCACCTGCCGCTCTTCGTCTGCCTCGGATCGGTGCTGTACCGCTCGGCGCTGCAGTTGTCGATCCTCCCCTCGCTCGGCTTCATGGCGCTCGCGATTCCCGTCGCCTACCTGTTCTATCGGATCTTCGAGCTGCCCGCGATGCATTGGTCCGCCAGCCTGAAGCCCAAGCCCGTCGCCACCGCGCATCGCGCGACGGGATACGCGCAGCAACACGCCGGCCGAAGCCCGGCCGACAGCGAAGCGCGCGAGATCGGTTAGCCGGGCTTCGCCGACGTCGTCCGTCGACGCCGCTCGATCGCAGCGAGACCGGGCGGCACCGACGCTCCCGCCGCATCAAGCCACGCGCATGTCCCGCGGTAAAAGGACATCGCACCGCTCATTCCCCGCACCGACCGCGCAGTCGAATGTCATGACGGCATCGCCCCGCGGCCGGACGCCGGGCATAGCGTCGCAACACGCCGGGCGCAGCGCGAAGGCGTGCGTCGCGTGCCGGCGATATAACGTATCATGGCCCGGCCGTTTCGCAGCCGCGAGTGCCCCCCCCCGCGCGCACCCGCTTCGCGTGCGACACTGGCGCTCCCGCGTCCGATCGCCACGATCGCCCCTTCCGCTTTCCGAGATCCGCACCAGCAGACGATGACCCATCACTCCGTCATTTCCCGCGCCGTCCTCGGCGCCCTTGCCGCCTGCGCGCTGTCGTTCGCGGCGCACGCCCAGCAACCGCCGCCGGATGGCGGCGCCTCGTCCGGCTATAGCCGGCCGCCCGCGAATATCCTCGACGTGATGCTCGCGCCGCCGCTGCCCGCGCCGGTCGTCAGTCCGAGCGTCGACCGGGCGCTACTGGTCACCGCGCAGGAATATCCGTCGATTGCGCGCGTCGCCACGCCGTTCCTGCGGCTCGCGGGCGTGCGTCTCGAACCCGCGAACCGAAGCCGGCACGACACGCCGGGCGGCTACGGCATCCCGGCGTGCGCGACCCGCTTCGATCTGATCCGGTTCGGCAGCGCCGCCACGCGACCGGTCGCGCTGCCGGCCGGCGTTTGCGCCACGCGCCCGCAGTGGAGCGTGGACGGCAAGCTGTTCGCATTCGAGAACGTCACCGCGCACTCGGTCGACTTGTGGGTCGGCGACGGCGACTCGGGCGCGGTGCGCCGGATTCCCGGCGTGCAGCTGAATCCGATGTTCGGCGACGAGCTGCGGTGGATGCCCGATCAGAAATCGCTGCTGGTCAAGCTCGTTCCGGCACGCAGCGGGCCGCCGCCGGTCGCCGCCGACGCGTCGATCGGCCCGAGCATTCAGGAATCCGACGGCGGTCGCGGCCAGAGCAGCACCTATGAAGCGCGGGATACGCTGAAGAACCGTCACGACGAGGCGCTGTTCGACTACTACGCGGCCTCGCAGCTCGCGCTGATCGACGTCCGCACGGCCGCCGTCACGCCGCTCGGCGCACCCGCGCTGTACGACGGCATCGTGCCCGCGCCGGACGGACGCCACCTGCTGATCTCCACGATCCAGCGGCCGTATTCGTACATCACGACCGCCGACCGCTTCCCGCACGACTACACGGTGTGGGATATCTCGAATCGCGCGCGCATCGCGACGCACCGCATCGTGTCGCGCCCGCTGGCGGACCGGGTGCCGATCGGCGGCGTGCCGCTCGGGCCGCGCAGTTTCTCGTGGCGGACGACCGAACCCGCGACGCTCGTCTGGGCGGAAGCGCTCGACGGCGGCGACTGGAACGTCGCCGTCCCGCAGCGCGACAAGGTGATGATGCTGAAAGCGCCGTTCGATGCGGCGCCGCGCGAAGTAACGCGGCTGCGCGATCGCTACGCGGGCTTCGCGTGGACCACGCGGCCGGATCTCGCGCTGCTCACCGAATACGACGAGAACCGCCACTGGCGGCGCACCTTCATGGTCGACGTCGATGCCCAGCCGATCGCGCCGCGTGTGCTGTGGGACATGTCGACCGACGAACGATACGCGGACCCCGGCACGCCGGTCAGCCGCGTGCTGCCGAACGGGTTCCGGGCGATCCGGATCGACGACGGCGCGATGTTCCTCGACGGCGAAGGCGCATCGCCGGCCGGCAGCCGGCCGTTCCTCGACCGGCTCGATCTCGCGACGCTCAAGACGGAACGGCTGTTCCGCAGCGACCGGACCGCGCTCGAAGCGTTCGTCGCGTTCACGGGCGACGACACCCGCTCGTTCCTGACCTGGCGCCAGACGCCGGCCGACCCGCCGAACCTGTTCGTCCGCGCGCTCGGCGCGCCCGTCGACGCGCCGGCGGGCGAAGCCCGCTACGCGTCGGCCGCGACCCCGCTCACCCATCTCGCCGATCCGACGCCGGTGGTCCGGCAGATCAAGAAGCGCCTCGTCAAGTACAAGCGCGCCGACGGGCTCGACCTGTCGTTCACGCTGTACACGCCGCCCGGTTATCGGGAAGGCACGCGGGTGCCCGCGATCCTGTACGCCTATCCGCTCGACTACGCGGATGCGGCGACGGCCGGCCAGGTCAGCGGGTCCGAGCAGACCTTCACGCGGCTCAAGAACTACCGGCTGCTGCTGCTCGCCGGCTACGCGATCATCGACAACGTGTCGTTCCCGATCGTCGGCGATCCGAAGAAGGCCTACGACACCTACACCGAGCAGTTGGTGGCCGATGCGAAGGCGGCGGTCGACGAGGCGGTGCGGCTGGGCGTCGTCGACCCCGAGCGGATCGGCGTCACCGGGCACAGCCACGGCGCGCTGATGACGGCCAATCTGCTCGCCCACTCCGATCTGTTCCGCGCGGGCGTCGCGACGAGCGGCTCGTACAACAAGACGCTGACGCCGTTCGGCTTCCAGAACGAACGGCGCACGGTGTGGCAAGCGCAGGACGTCTATCTGAAGGTATCGCCGTTCTTCTACGCGGACCGGCTGAAGACGCCGCTTCTGATCGTCCACGGCGCGGACGACGCGAATCCGGGGACGACGCCGCTGCAGGCGACGATGCTGTACGAAGCGCTGCGCGGCAACGGCGGAACGACGCGTCTGGTGATGCTGCCGCACGAGCCGCACTGGTACACGGCGCTCGAATCGAACGAGCAGCTCGTGTACGAGATGCTGCGCTGGTTCGACCGCTACGTGAAGAATGCGCCGCCGCGCGCGGCGGCCGCGCAACCGGCCGCCGCATCGGGGCTGGCCGCCGTGCCGGCGCGCGCCGAGTGACGTGACGCCCGGCGGCCGCGTCGTCGCGCGCCGCCGGGATCGCCGCCGCATCGCGGCAAGAACGCACCCCGAACGGCGGGCGGGATCGGCGCTCGCCGCCGCGGGCCGCCGGCCGCGCGACCCGATCGCCGCGCGGCTTCATCGCCCTGACGCCCGCCATCGCCGAGCGTCTCGCCTCGACGCTCGCCGCGCAAGAACGATCAAACCGCCGGCGGGCCGATCACTTATATTTCGCGCTCGATCTCGTCGGGAACACCATGGACGCAGTTGGCAAGGCACTCTGGTTCATCGAAAACGAGCTGGGCGATGAACTGACACTCGATCTGATCGCATCGACGTGCGACCTGTCGCGCTTCAGCCTGTCGCGGGTCTTCACGACCCGCACCGGCTGGCCGGCGATGCGCTACGTCCGGGCCCGGCGGCTGACCCGCGCGGCGCATGCGCTGGCCGGGGGCGCCCCCGACATCCTCGGGGTCGCGCTCGACGCCGGCTACGGTTCGCACGAGGCTTTCACCCGTGCGTTCCACGATCAGTTCGGCGCGACGCCGGAGCAGGTGCGCAGCCAGCGCAGCGTGGTGAACCTTCCTCTTGTGGAGCCTCTGCGCATGAAAGCACTCAAACTCATCGACCTGCCGCCGCCGCGCTTCGAAAGCATCGGCCCCCTGTGCATCGGCGGTCTCGCCGGCCGCTTCACGTTCGAGACCAACGAGGGTATTCCGGCGCTCTGGCAATCGTTCGAAGCGCACATCGGCCATGTGCCCGGTCAGGTGGGCGGCGTGACCTACGGCGTCTGCTGCCATCCGGATCCGGACGGCGGGTTCGACTATCTCGCGGGCGTCGAGGTCGCCGATCCGCAGCGGCTGCCGCCGCCGCTTCGCGGCATCAGCCTCGCCCCCCGGCGCTATGCGGTATTCGAGCATCGCGGGCACGTGTCGACCGTCCATCAAACGTGCTACAGCATCTGGCACGGCTGGCTGCCCGACTCCGGATGGCGGGCGGCCGCCGCTCCCGAGTTCGAGCGCTACAGCGCCGATTTCGATCCCGTGCGCGAAACCGGAACGCTGGAGATCTGGATCCCCGTCGAGGACGGGGCGCCCACGCGCGGCTGAGCATCGTCCTTTGCGGCGCTCGGCAACCCGGAGCCGGCGCGCGCGTGAGAGCGGACTCCCTCGCGGCGTCGCGTCTCCTCCGCACACGTCGACGGGGGGCCGGGCGATTCACGCAGCCCCCGTCGCGCCAGCGAGCTACGGATGAGCGTGAGAGCTGACTGCCGCACGGCGTCCCGCCTGCATCCGAACGCGTCGACGCGCATCGGCCCGCGTCGCGCAAACGAATACGGGTGAGCCTGCCGGCACCCCGCCCGTCGAAGCGGCGCATCGGACGGCCGGCTGCCCGCCCCGCGACGGCCGCGATACGCGGCCCCGCCGCCCGCATGACGTCGATGGCCGGACTTGCCGCATCGAACGGCAGCACGTCAGACGCGTCACGGCCGACGCGACACCGGCCGCGCCGTCTCGGCGAGAATACGTTCGACCTGTTCGACGTATTGCCGCGTGCCGAACCGGCGCACCGCCGTCTCGAACCCATTGGCCACGAGCCGTTCGCCGAGCGCCGGATCCGTGCGCAGCGCGGCGAGCGCGTCGGCGAGCGCGTGCGCGTCGCCGGGTTCGCACAGCAGGCCGTTGACGTCGTCGTCGACAATCTCCACCACGCCGCCCGCCCGCGCCGCGACCACCGGACGCTTCGCCAGCATGCCTTCGACGATCACCCGGCCGAACGGCTCCGGCGTGATCGACGTATGCGCGACGGCATCGACGGCCTTCATGCACGCGGCGATATCGCGCTGGAAGCCCAGGAAATGCACCCGGCCGTCGAGCCCGTTGCGCGCCACGTACTCGTGCAGCTGCGCCGCGTAGTCGTCCTCGCCGAACAGCGGTGCGCCGACGAGCACGACGTGCATGTCCGGATACAGCTTCGCGGCTTCCAGCAGCACATGCTGCCCTTTCCAGCGCGCAAGGCGGCTGAACGATCCCACCAGCCACGCGTTCGCGGGCAGGCCGAAGCGCACCCGCAGCGCCGCCTGGCGCACCGGCTCCAGCGCGACGAACGGCTCCGCCGAAATGCCGTTGAACACCACCTGCACCGCGCGCGGATCGAAGCCCGTCAACGCCAGGAACGCCTGTGCGGACGCCTCTGAATTCGCGATCACCCGCGTCACGCCCAGCCGCGCGCACTGCCGGATCGCGAACAGCTGGCGCGGGCCGAAATGCGCGCCGCTGACGATATCGCGCAGATGCCAGACCACCGGCCGCCGCGCGATGCGTCCGGCGAGCGCGCCGACCACCATCGCCCGCTGCGTGTTCGCGTAGATCACGTCCGCGCCGCGCGCGCGGCGCGCCACCGCGCGGACCAGCGACGCGAGGCCCCCCAGCGCGCGCCAGGGCACGCCGCCCTGCTTGCGCACGCGCTCCAGCGAGCGCCGCGCGAGCACCTCGACCTTCACGCCGGCGTCGTCGAGCGCCGCGCGGAACGGGCCGTCGTCGAACAGCAGCACATCGGCCGAATCCTTGAGATGCGCGGCGACTTCCAGCAACGACAGCTCCGCGCCGCCCAGCACCCCGCTCTGGTCCAGCACGACGGTCTTCACCCGCCGCCGAACGGCCGGCGCCTCCGCTCCGACACCCGATCCGTCCGGCGCCGCCGCGCACCGCGACCGAGCCTGCGCACCCGGCAGCACCGTCTCGACGTGTTCGACAAAGCGCCGCCGGAAATCCGCGACGGAAAACCGCTGCGCGTTCGCGCGACAATCGGCCGGATCGAACTGCCGCGGCGAACGCTCGAACTGATCGACGGCGGCGACGATCGAGCGCACGTCCTGCGCGTCGAAGAACAGGCCGGTCGGTTGCGGCTGCGTGGCCGCATCGCGCACCGTCTCGAGCGCGCCGCCCTTGCCGTACGCGATCACCGGCGTGCCGCACGCCTGCGCCTCCACCACCGAAATGCCGAAGTCCTCCTCGGCCGCGAACACGAACGCCTTCGCGCGGCGCATCCGGTCGTGCAGCACCGCGAACGGCTGGTAGCCCATGATCTCCACATTCGCGCCGGCCTTCTCGCGGATCTTCCGCATATCGGGCCCGTCGCCGATCACGACCAGTCGCCGCTCGGGCATCTGCGCGAACGCCTCGACGATCAGGTCGATCTTCTTGTACGGCACCATCCGCGACGCGGTCAGATAGAAGTCCTCCTTCGCGGCGTTGAGCGAGAACGCGTCGACGTCCACCGGCGGAAAGATCACGGCCGCCTCGCGCTGATACACCTTCCTGATGCGCCGCGCGATGAACGCCGAATTCGCGACGAAGCGGTCGACGGAATTCGAAGTCCGGATATCCCAGGTCCGGATGTAATGCAGGATCGCGCGCGCGGCGAACGACTTGAGGCCGTGCGTCAGCTGCGACTGCGCGAGATATTGATGCTGCAGATCCCACGCGTAGCGGATCGGCGAATGCACATAGCTCACGTGCACCTGATCCGGCCCGGTCAGCACGCCCTTCGCCACCGCATGGCTGCTGGAGATCACGAGATCGTAGGCCGACACGTCGAGCTGCTCGATCGCGAGCGGCATCAGCGGCAGATAGCTGCGGTAGCGGGCGCGCGCGAACGGCAGCTTCTGGATGAACGACGTCGTCACGCGCTTGCCGCGCAGGAAGGTCCGGTCATCGAGGAAATCGACCAGGCTGAACAGGTCCGCGTCCGGAAAGCACGCGACGATCTGTTCGAGCACGCGCTCGGCGCCCGCGTAGGTCACCAGCCAGTCGTGCACGATCGCGACGCGCAACGGCCGGCCGGCCGCCTGCGCACGGGCCTGCGCGAGGCTCGCCGGCAGCGCCGGAAGCGTCGCGTCCGCGACGGACGTCAGCACGACAGGCTCTGCGAGATCGCGGTTCATACGCTTTTCCTCGGATACAGACGCAGCAGCGCGCTGCGCGCCAGCGCGCGCAGCCCGGGCGTCATCGTGATCGACCAGCCGACATTCAGCGCCACCACGACCGCGCACAGCGCGAGCGCCGTCGCCAGGCCGGGCAGCGCATGCGCGAGAAACAGGCTTGCGAGCAGGAAGGCGAGGTGCGCGGCCATGTCGAGCACGATCGGCCGCATGCGGATCGCCGACAGGTACAGCAGCACGCCGTAGTCGACCAGCGCGCGCACGGCCACCACGGCCGCCGCGCCGATCAGCCCGAAGTGATGGATGCCGTACCACAGCGCGGCGACGAAGAACGGCATCTGGACCAGCCCGGCGCAGGCCGCCCGGGCGGGATTGACCTGCGACTGGATCAGGATCCGCGTGACGCTCGCCTGCCCGACCAGCCACACGCTGATGACGAGCACCCGACCGACCGGCGACGACAGCGCGGCCAGATCCTTGCCGACCCACAGCGCGAGGAACGGCCCGAGCGCGAAGATCGCCACGATCGCGACCGGCGTGAACACGCCGTTCAGGAATTCGAGCGACTGCCGCGCCAGCGTGTCGGCATGGTCGCGTCCGAGCGCCGACAGGCGCGGAAACAGCGTGCGCACCAGCGCGTTCGGCAGCATGTTCAGGCGCGTGACGAGGTTCTGCGGCACCGTGTAGTACGTCACGTACTTCGCGCCGAGCCCCGCGCCGAGCATCACGCGGTCGAGCGTGTCGGCGATCATGCTGGCGGTGCTCGCGATCAGCATCCAGCCGCCGAAGTTGAACAGTCCCTTCGCGACCCCCAGCTGCGGCGGCTCGATCCGCCGGATGCCGAGCACCCGGATGCTCGCGTGGCCGAGCATCAGCGCCGCGATCAGGCGCGCGCCGACGGCCGCCGCGAGCACCACCTGCAAGGTCGGCGCGACGAGCCACGCGGCGAACAGCGGCAGCAGCTGGAACAGGAAGGTGCCGATCGTCTGGTTGGTGTTGAACACGCCGAACCGTTCCGCGCCGTTGATCGCGCCCGCGAACACCCACGACACGTTGGCGAGCGGAATCGCGAGCGCGAGCCAAGGCAGCGCGAGATACACCTCGTGCTGCAATTCGGCCGATGCCTTCGTGAAATACGCGGTGTAGACGAACGCGCCGAAATAGATCAGCAGCCCGCCCGCGATGCCGGTCGCGAGGTTGAGCCAGAACGCGCTCCAGAACACCCGCGCGCTTTGCCCGTCGTCGCCGCCCGCGAGCGCCTTCGAGATATGGTTCTGCGCCGCCATGCTCATCCCGAGATCGAGAATCCCGAAATAGCCGATCAGCGTCCAGACGAGACTCACCACGCCGTAGCGCTCGACGCCGAGCGCCTTGATATACGCGGGCACCGTCACGAGCGAGACGAAGGTCGGCAGGATCAGCCCGAAGAAATTGATCGCGACGTTCTTCAGGATGCCTTTATCCATGACGTCGGCATCCCGAGCGCGCGTGGGCGGCGAAGCGCGCCGCCGTCGGGACGGGCCGGCTCATGCGGGCCTCCAGCGATACATCAGTACCTTGCCCCGCGCGTCCTCCTCGACGAACACCAGGTATTCGCCGTTGTCGCGCCGGTACGCGCTGATGCCGAACGGCACGTCGACCCAGCCGGACGCCCGGCCCACTTCCGGGCCCGGCTTGATCACGCCCAACTCCTTGCCGTTGTCCTTGTCGTACACGTGCACGGTGCCGACCGGCTCGACCGCGAACAGATAGCGGCCCTCCACCGTGAGGCTGGCGAGCGTCAGAATCGGCTTCGCGCCCGGCTGCCACGGCAGCATCGCCGTGTAGCGCGCGACGGGCGCGCCGGTCGACCATTTGTCGAAGCGCACGAGCACGCGCCCGACCTCCTTCGAAATACCGGGCACGGGCGGCGCGTCGGCGGTGTAGCCGGTCACGTACAGCGTATCCGTCGCCGGCTCGTACAGCGCGCGACGCAGCGCGGTGAACGGCGCGGGCATCGGGTACTGGGTCAGCTTCGCATACGAGTAGACCGGGTTGCCCGCCTTGTCGAGGCCGCCGAACCGGAACCGGTTGATGCCGCGCACCTCGCTCGCGCGCCAGATGTCGCCCGCCGTGTCGACCCACCAGCCCCACCCGCCCGCCATGCCCCGGCCGGTCGTGTTCATGTCGAACTCGCCGTCTTCGAAGCGGCCGTTGCCGTTCGCGTCGCGCCAGATCCAGTCGCCGCCGGGCGGCCGGTTCGGCACCTTGTCGACCGGCCGGGCGCGGCCCGCGAGCAGGCCCGATGGGATCGCCGTCTCGCCGTCTCGCTTCGGGTCGAAGCGATAGATCTTCAGGTGATCCGCATACATGTCGGTCAGGTACAGGAAGGTCCGGCCGTCGAGCCTGCGCGCCATCGGCAGGCCCGGCCATTGATCGGTATGGAACACCGGATCGTCCGGGTACTTGAAGCGGTTCGACAGGAAGCCCGCGTACTTCCACTCCTTGCCCGGCGGCTGCGAGAGATCCAGGTCGAAGCGTTTGTTGCCGGTATAGACGCTGTTCGGCCGCGCCGGGTCCATCCACGCGCCGTCGACGAACAACAGGCCCTGCACCTGCCAGCGCAGCCGGCCGTCGGGCGCATAGCTCTCGAGCACCGCGCCGAGCCCCGCGCCGATCGTGTCGTGGCGCGGCCCGATCCCGTTCGTCGCGACATAGATATTGCCGGCGCGATCCACGCCGACACCCGTCAGGCCGTTGAAGCGCTGCGGGCCGGGCCGGCCCGGCGTGCCCGAGAAAATCCCGCCGCGCTCGCCGAGCGTGCCGCTCAACGCATAGCCGTCGCCGGATTTCGCATAGATCAGGATCTGCTGGCGCGGACCGTTGTCGGCGACCAGCACGCGGCCTTTCGCGTCGACGGCCACATCGACCGCGTCGGCGCCGTCCGGCAGCGCGGGCGCATCGTCGATCTTCTGGCCGTCGGCGCGCATGTGCGCGAGTCGCGCGGGACCGGTCAGCGTCTCGGTGAGCAGCCACAGCGTGCCGTCGCCCGCGAGCGCGATCCGCCCCGGCTCGCGCGCGCCCCACGCCGTTTTTCGTTCCATCGTTTCCGCGTCGTACACGCCGACGCTGTCGTGGGCCGGATCGGTCGCATAGAGCAGCTTGTCGCTCGCCGCGAGGCCCGCGACCTCCGCCCGCGTATCGACGGGCACTTCGTTGACCGTCAGGAAACTGGCCGCCAGCCGCGCGCGGGGATCGGCCGCCTTCGCGCTGCGAAACGGCGCGGCTTCGCGCAGGTCGCCGAGCGCGCGGCGCGAGATGCCGTACCACTGCTGCCCTTTCGCCGGCCAGATCCCGGCGCCGACCAGCCGGCCTTTCTCATTGCCGACCGCGATCGCAACGTAGGCGTAGCGGCCGTTCACCGCGACGGCGCTGCCGCCGGTGTTGCCCCAGCCATGCGTGCCGCCCGCGAAGCCGAGCATCCGGCCGTCCTGGTAGACGCTCGCCTCCGCGCCGCTCTCGTCCCACGGCGCGTTCGTATAGACCTTGCCGGCAGGCGTCACCGCGATCGCGCGGATGTCGATCTGGACCCACGTGCCGTCGCCGTAGCCGTAGGTGTTGCCGATCCACGACGTCGTCGCGGGCAGCACGGTTTCCGCTGCCGCGCCGCTCGCCAGCACGGCCGCGCACACCGCCAGTCCCGCCAGTATCGAACGTCGCAATGCGCCTCTCCACTCGTAACAGTCGGCCGCCGGGCAATGCGCGCCGCCCCGCACGCGCGGGCCGGCATCCTGGCCCGACGGATCGCCGCCATCCGGCATCGCCAAATGGATTTCAAACGACGAGGGGCAGGTTACAAGCAAAAATATTCACAAGAAATTTGGAAATATTGTTGGCTATTTCAAAGCGAAACCCAGCGCGGCGGTCGAATTAAATTCTTTTTTTACGGGCAACTTCGACCGATACGCCCTGCGCTCGGGTAGAAAGTGCCGCTCTCGCACCCCATAAGGCGCGCCGCGATCGGCGCATGCCGCCCGGCATCGCGGACTGCGCATTATTTCGCCGTCAATCGCGCGGCCGGCCATTCGCGTTTTTTTGCCGATTTCTTTTCCCTAGAATCGATTTCGGTCCGATATCCCATTCATATCGGCGCCTGTATCCCGACCGGATGACGCGAGCGCACGGCGTAGCGCGCGCCGGCGCCCACCAGACGGAACCCGAGGATGAACAGCGATACGCGCTCCGCCACCCTGTCCCACGCCGGCCGCATCGTGCAGCTCGACGGCCTGCGCGCGCTCGCCGTGCTCGCGGTGTTCTTCCAGCACGCGCTGAAAGCCCCGCTGTGGATGGGCGTCGATCTGTTCTTCGTGTTGAGCGGCCTGCTGATCACCGGCATCCTGCTCGAGCGCAAGGCGCGCGGGCAGTCGTACTTCGGCCACTTCTACGCGCGCCGCGCGCGCCGGATCCTGCCGCCCTATGTGCTGCTGCTCGCGGTGTCGTCGCTGCTGTTCGGCGCCGCGTGGCTGCATCACTGGCCCTGGTACGCGTTCTTCTCGACCAATATCGGCCTGTCGCTCGGCGGCATCGGGCACGACAGCCTCAACGTGCTGTGGTCGCTCGCGGTCGAGGAGCAGTTCTACATCTTCTGGCCGTTCGTCGTGCTGTGGTGCTCCGAGCGAACGCTCGCGTGGATCGCCGCCGCCCTGATCGTCGCCGCGCCGCTGCTGCGCGCGCTCGCCACGCCCTGGTTCGACTCGTTCTGGCCGATCTATTACCTGACGCCGTTCCGCATGGACCTGCTCGCGGCGGGCGCGCTGCTGGCCGTCGCGCTGCGGCGCGACCGCCGCGCGCTCGAGCCGTTCCACGGCATCGCCGTGGCGGGCGCCTGCATCGCGCTCGCGATCCTCGCGTGGCTGCATCTGTCGTACCCGCGATTCCGCGCGGCCAACACGCCGCTGTCGAATGCCGCGCTGTACAGCGTCTCGCTGCTGCTCTGCACGTCGCTCGTCGTCATCGCGCTGCGCGGACGCGGCATGGTGCAGCGGGTGCTGACGCACCCCGCGCTCGTCTACATCGGTACGGTCAGCTACACGATCTACCTGATCCACCTGAGCGTGCTGTACGCGCTGTGGCCGCTGCACCTGAACCGCTACCTGAGCGCCGCGCTCGCGTTCGCGATCACCCTCGCCTGCGCGAGCGCGACCTGGTACGGCTTCGAGCGGCGCCTGACGCGCGGCGCGGCGCGGCCGGCGCTCGCGCGCGCCGCCCGCTCACCCGCATGACCGATCCATCGTTCGACCAGGAAACCACTATGGCCCAAGCACGCAAGGCGATCATCACCGGCATTTCAGGTCAGGACGGCGCATACCTGACGAAGCTGCTGCTGGACAAGGACTATCAGGTGATCGGCACCTACCGGCGCACCAGCTCCGTGAATTTCTGGCGGATCGACGAGTTGGGCATCTCCTCCCATCCGAACCTGACGCTGGTCGAGCACGACCTGACCGACGCCGGCTCGAGCCTGCGCCTGCTTGCGTCCGCGCAGGCGGACGAGCTGTACAACCTCGCCGCGCAGAGTTTCGTCGGCGTGTCGTTCGACCAGCCGAAGACGACGGCCGACGTCACGGGCCTCGGCGCGCTGAACCTGCTCGAGGCGATCCGTGTCGTGAGCCCGCGGACACGTTTCTACCAGGCGTCCACGTCGGAAATGTTCGGCAAGGTACAGGCGATCCCGCAAACCGAAAGCACCGCGTTCTATCCGCGCAGCCCGTACGGCGTCGCGAAGCTGTACGCGCACTGGATGACGGTCAACTACCGCGAATCGTATGGCCTGTTCGGCTGCAGCGGGATCCTGTTCAATCACGAATCGCCGCTGCGCGGCCGCGAGTTCGTGACGCGCAAGATCACGGACACCGTCGCGAAGATCCGGCTCGGCCAGGCGGCCAAACTGGAGCTCGGCAACCTCGATGCGAAACGCGACTGGGGCTTCGCGTCCGAATATGTGGAAGGCATGTGGCGCATGCTGCAGGCCGACATCCCCGATACCTACGTGCTCGCCACCCAGCGCACGGAAACGGTACGAGACTTCGTGACGATGGCCTTCTCGGCCGCCGGCTATCAGCTCGAATGGACCGGCAAGGGCGAGCGGGAGCGCGGGCTCGACGCCGCGACGGGCAACGTGCTCGTCGAAGTGAACCCGAAGTTCTACCGGCCGGCGGAAGTCGACCTGCTGATCGGCTGCGCGGACAAGGCGCGCGACCGGCTCGGCTGGCAGCCGCGTACCACGCTCGAGCAGCTTTGCCAGATGATGGTGGAAGCCGACCTGACCCGGAATCAGCGGCATGAAACCTTTTGACGACGGCCGGCGCCGCGCGTTCGTCACCGGCCTGGCGGGCTTCACCGGCCGCCATCTCGCGCAGCGGCTCGAAACCGCCGGCTACGACGTGTGGGGCACCGTGGCGCCCGGCGCCGACACGCGCGACGATCCGCTGCTGCGGCGCTACACCTGCATCCCCGCCGATCTGCTCGACGTCGATTCGCTGGGCGCCGCGACCGCCGACGCACGGCCGCACGCGGTCGTGCATCTCGCCGCGTCCGCGCACGTCGCGCAAGGCAACCCGCGCGACATCTACCTCGTCAACGTGGTCGGCACCCGCAACCTGCTTGCCGCGCTGGCCGGCCTCGACGACCGGCCGCGCACGGTGCTGCTCGCGAGCAGCGCCAACATCTACGGCAATGCGCGGCACCCGGTGCTCGACGAAAGCGTGCCGCCGCAGCCCGCCAACGACTACGCGGTCAGCAAGCTGGCGATGGAGTACGCCGCGCGGCTCTGGCTCGCCGAACTGCCGATCGTGATCGCGCGTCCGTTCAACTACACGGGGGTCGGCCAGAGCGACGCCTATCTGCTGCCGAAGCTCGTGTCCCACTATGCGCGCGGCAAGCCGCGCATCGCACTGGGCAATCTCGACGTCAGCCGGGATTTCTCGGATGTCCGCGACGTGGCGGACGCATACGTTCGCCTGCTCGAACGCGCGCCGGCCGGGGAGACGTTCAACGTCTGCTCGGAGCACGCGCATTCGCTGAAGGAAGTGCTGGCGATGCTCGCCCGGATCGCCGGCTACGTGATCGACGTCAGCGTCGATCCGCGCTTCGTGCGGGGCAACGAAGTGAAACGGCTGGTGGGCTCGCGGGAGAAGCTGCGCGGCGCGATCGGCCCGCAGCCGCTCACGCCGCTCGACGCCACGCTGCGCTGGATGTTCGATGCGATGCGCAATATGTCGCCGGCCGGCGCGGGGCGTCAGGATCCGCTCATGCCGCCGATCCCGGGCTTGCGCGGGCCCTAGCCGCTCAGCTGCGCGTCGATGCTTTTGGTGAGCGGGGTGACCGTCTCGCCCGTATGCAGCGTCGTGACGGTTTCGATCAGCGCGATCCCGCACTCCTCGTCCGCCACCGGGTTGTGCATCGTATTCCTCGGCACGACGCAGAAATCGCCGGGGTTCAGCACGATGTCGTCCCGCCCTTCGATCTGGATGCGCAGACGGCCGTAGACGACATAGAACAGCTCATCCTCGTCCGCGTGCTTGTGCCACGTAAACTCGCCTTTCAGCTTCGCGACCTTCACGTACTGGTCGTTCACGCGCCCGACGACGCGCGGCGACCAGTACTCGGTCACGTCCTGCAGCGCCGCTGCGAAATTGATGCGGGTACCGGCCTGCAACATGGGGACTCTCCTTGGGTGCGACTCGATGCGTCATCCTGATCGCGGCGGCGCAACCGCGCCGGCCGCGCTCAGTCCTGCAAACCGTGCGCGAGATCGTTGCGGATATCGTCGGGATGCTCGAGGCCCACCGCGAGCCGGATCAGCCCCTCCGAAATGCCCGCCGCCGCGCGTGCCTCGGGCGTGACGCGGCCGTGCGTCGTCGTGGCCGGGTGCGTGATCGTCGTGCGGGTGTCGCCGAGATTGCCGGTGATCGACACGACCTTCGTGCCGTCGATCACGCGCCACGCGTTCGCGCGCTGCGCGTCGGGCGTGTCGCCCTTCAGCTCGAACGACACGATCGCGCCGCCGGCCTTCTGCTGGCGCTGCGCGAGCGCGTGCTGCGGATGCGATTCGAGGCCCGGATAGAACACCCGGCTGACGGCCGGATGCCGCTCCAGCCAGCGGGCGATCTCGAGCGCGCTCGCCGATTGCCGCTCGACCCGCAGCGACAGCGTTTCCATGCCCTTCAGCAGCACCCATGCGTTGAACGCGGACAGCGTCGGCCCGGCGCTGCGCACGAACGGGAACACCTTTTCCATCAGGAACTGCTTCGAGCCGACCAGCGCACCGCCGAGCACGCGGCCCTGGCCGTCGAGAAACTTGGTGGCCGAATGCATCACCACGTCCGCGCCGAGCTTGAGCGGCTGCTGCAGCGCCGGGCTGCAAAAACAGTTGTCGACGACGAACAGCGCGTTCGACGCCTTCGCGATCCGGCCGATCGCTTCGATATCGGCGATCTCGGTGAGCGGGTTCGACGGCGTTTCGAGGAAGAACATCTTCGTCTCCGGCCGGACCGCCTCCTGCCACGCGCCCAGGTCGGTCGGATCGACGAACGTCGTGGTAATGCCGAACTTGTTGAAGATCTGCGAGAACATCCCGAGCGTCGAACCGAACAGGCTGCGCGAGCTGACCAGATGGTCGCCCGCCTGCAGCGCCGACATCACCACCGACATGATGGCCGCCATCCCCGACGCGGTGGCGATGCACGCCTCGCCGCCTTCGAGCGCCGCGAGCCGATCCTGGAACATCGTCACGGTCGGATTCGTGAAGCGCGAGTAGGTGTAGTAGTCCTCGGAATTCTTGAAGCGCTCGGCCGCCTCGGCCGCGCTCGAAAAGCAGAAGCTCGAGGTCAGGAACAGCGCTTCCGAGTGCTCGTTGAATTCGCTGCGCAGCGTGCCCGAGCGTACGGCCAGCGTGTCGAAATTGAGTGAGTCGTCCATGTTCCGTTCATCCGTGTTCAATCGTCCCCGCCGTGCACGGCATGGGCGAGGACCAACAAAAAGCCCGCTTATGCGTCGGCATCAGCGGGCTTCGGGTGCGGTGCAACAGCGCTCAACTCGGGACGGCATGCTGCGCCGGCCTTCGCTTTAGCTGTTTCGGGTTGCCCCGCGTCCGCAAGCTGATATCAAATCGACGCAAGGCACCATCGTATCACGCCTGCTCAACTGCGTGCCCGCCGCTCATTCGACCGACAGCTGCAGGTTCATCTGCGAGCGGGCGACGTCGCCGTTGGTATCGCGATCGGCCTGCGAAGCGGGCGTGAGGCGCGCGCGCTCGACGCTGTCGAGATACTCGGGGGTGATATCGCCCGTGATGTAGTCGCCGTCGAAGCACGACGCCTCGAAATGATCGAGCGCCGGATTGATGTCGCGCACCGCGCGGCGCAGATCGCCGACGTCCTGATAGATCAGGTAATCGGCGCCGATGATCTTCGCGACTTCCTCGTCGCTGCGGCCGTGCGCGACCAGCTCGCCGCGCGTCGGCATGTCGATGCCGTAGACGTTCGGGAATTTCACGGGCGGCGCGGCCGACGCGAAGATCACCGACTTCGCGCCCGCATCGCGGGCCATCTGCACGATTTCGTGCGACGTAGTGCCGCGCACGATCGAATCGTCGACGATCAGCACGTTCTTGTCCTTGAACTCGATGCTCATCGCATTGAGCTTCTGGCGCACCGACTTCTTGCGCACCGCCTGGCCCGGCATGATGAAGGTCCGGCCGACGTAGCGGTTCTTGAAGAAGCCCTCGCGATACTCGACGCCGAGCTTCGCCGCCACCTGCATCGCGGCCGGCCGCGACGAGTCGGGAATCGGCATCACGACGTCGATCTGCACGTTCGGCAGTTCGCGCTTGATCTTCTCGGCCAGGTAATCGCCCATCCGCAGGCGCACGTTGTAGACGGGCACGCCGTCGAGGCACGAATCCGGGCGGGCCAGATACACATATTCGAACATGCACGGATTGAGGCTCGGATGCTCCGCGCACTGCAGGCTATGGAAATTGCCTTCGATGTCGATGAAGATCGCTTCGCCCGGCTGCACGTCGCGCACGAACTCGAAGCCGATGCCTTCGACCGCCACCGATTCCGACGCCACCATCCACTCGGTGCCCTGCGCCGTTTCCTGCTTGCCGAGGCACAGCGGGCGGATGCCGAACGGATCGCGGAACGCGAGCAGCCCGTAGCCGGCGATCATCGACACGATCGCATACGAGCCGCGCACCCGCCGATGCACGCCGGACACCGCCTTGAACACCGCGGCCGGGTCGAGCTGCAGGCCGGAGCTGGACAGTTGCAGCTCGTGCGCGAGCACGTTGAGCAGCACTTCGCTGTCGGAATTGGTATTGATGTGCCGGCGGTCGATGCGGAACATCTCGTCCTTCAGCTGCTTCCAGTTCGTCAGGTTACCGTTGTGCGACAACACGATGCCGAACGGCGCATTCACGTAGAACGGCTGCGCCTCCGCCTCGCTCGTCGCCGAGCCGGCCGTCGGATACCGCACCTGGCCGATGCCCGCCGTACCCGGCAAGCTGCGCATGTTGCGCGTGCGGAACACGTCGCGCACCATGCCGTTCGCCTTGTACATGTGGAAGTTGCTGCCGTCCGCCGTCGCGATGCCCGCCGCGTCCTGACCGCGATGCTGCAGCAGCAGCAGGCTGTCATAGATCAGCTGATTGACCGGGGATTGAGAGATAAAGCCTACGATGCCGCACATGGCATGTCCTTCAAGGATACAAAAATCGGTTCGGCCCGGCCGCCTGCGCCATCGGATCAGAGATGGATGTACGCAGCAAGCCCGTCGGGCAGCAGCGGTTTCAGCTCGCGCACGCCCTGCTCGGCGAAGGGGCGCAACATCGCGTTGCGCCAGAAATCCTGTTTCGGCAATTCGGTCAGCCCGGCCGCCGCGACCAGCAGCAGCACCAGCAGCACACCCCGGACGAGGCCGAACATGAGGCCGAGCGAGCGGTCGACGCCGCCCAGGCCCGTCGCCTGAGCGATCCGCGACAGCAGCGCGTTCGCCACGCCCGCCACCAGCACCACGGCGATCACCACGAGTCCGAAGGCGACCACCCACTGGGTCAGCGCGCCGCCGGGCCAGTTAGCTGGAATATAGGGCACCACGAGCCCAACGTAGCGGCAAGCAATCAAAAAAGCCGCAATCCAGCCGATCAGCCCGAAAATCTCGGATACGAAGCCCCGCCACGCACCCCGCATCGCGGACAGGCCAATCACCAGCAATACCGCGTAATCGAAAGCAGTCAGCATCGCGCGTTACTGGGTCAGCCCCGCGTCGCGCACCTTCGCGATGGCCGCCGAGGCCGCCGCGCGATCGGCGAACGGCCCCGCGCGCAACAGTGCGGCGGCGCTGCCGTCAGCCTGCTTGCGATGCTCGACGTAGGCGGGCACGCCCGCCGCTTTCAGCTTGGTCGCCCATGCGCGCGCGGTCGCATCGTCCTGGAACGCGCCGAGTTGCACCGCGAAGCGCGCACCCGGCGGCGACGCGGGCGACGACGCATCGCCGCTGTCGGCGGCCGTCGCAACGGCCGACGGCGCCTGGGAAGTCGAGGGAGCCGGCTTTGGCGCGGCGTTCGCGACCGGCGCCGACGGCGCCGGTTTTGCCGGCGCGACGGCGGCCGTCCTGGTGTCCTTGGGATTCTTCGCGGCGGCCGGCGCGGCGGGCGCCATGTCGGCGGCGGTCGCATCGGAGGCCGGGGGCTCGTCGCGGGCGACGCCCGCCTGCACGTCGGCGGCGTCGTCGTCGCGCGCCGCGGCCGGATGCGCCGGCCGGTTCGGAATATCGATCGCGATGTCGTCGGTGACGGGCTTCGGATGCGAGTCGAGCACCATCGGCAGCACGATCACCGCCGCGATCACCAGCGCGATCGCGCCGACGAGCCGCCGGCGCGCACGCTGCTTTTCAGGAAGGGTCGGATCGAGAAGGAGCGCGTCCGTGTCGGGCCGCTCCGTGCGGCGAGGCCGCCGCTCCACGCGTTCGCTGCGAACGCTCCGGGAAGAACCGGTTCGTGAGCCGCGCCGGGGCGGCGCGTCGTCATCTTTTTTGCCGAACGAGAAAATTCCCATGTATGGCTGGTCCGAGCTACCCGTCAGTCAGTGTTGCTGCGATTTACGATAGGCCATCACGCCCGCTACCGTATGGAAACTACCGAAAACCACGATTCTATCATTGTCGGACGCCCTTTTTAGTGCGTCGCGAAATGCTTCGGCGGGACTGGCGTAGCGCGTGACGCTGCTGTCCGCGCCTTCGTCGACGCCCGCCTCGCGCAACGCCGTTTCCAGCTCGGCGGCCGACGCCGCGCGCGGCAGCGGCAGGTCGGTCACGCACCAGTGGTCGATCTCGCCCGCCAGGTGCTTCAGCACGCCCGCGATGTCCTTGTCGCGCATCGCGCCGAACACCGCGTAGGTGTACGGGAAAAAGCCCATGTTGCCGAGATTCTGCCCGAGCACCGCGGCCGCGTGCGGGTTGTGCGCGACGTCGAGCACGATCGCCGGCTGGCCCGGCAGGACCTGGAAGCGGCCCGGCAGTTCGACGTTCGCGAGGCCGAGCCGGATGTCCTGCGCCGACACCGGCAGCCGGGCGCGCAGCGCCTCGAGCGCCGCGAGCGCGGCCGACGCGTTGATCAGCTGATTGGCGCCGCGCAGCGCCGGATAGGCGAGCGCCGGATAGCGCTTCTCGCGCCCCAGATAGCTCCATTGCTGCCGTTCGTTGCCCGGTTGCGCTTCGTAGCGGAAATCGCGCCCGACCAGCCACAGGTCCGCGCCGATCGCCTCCGCATGGTCGACGAGCGTCGCCGGCACGGCCGGATCGCCGCAGATCGCGGGCTTGCCCGAGCGGAAGATGCCGGCTTTCTCGAATGCGATCTTCTCGCGCGTGTCGCCCAGGTATTCGACGTGATCGAGGTCGATGCTGGTGACGATCGCGCAATCCGCGTCGACGATGTTGACCGCGTCGAGCCGGCCGCCCAGACCGACTTCGAGGATCACCGCGTCGAGCCCGCGCGATGCGAACAGATGCATGATCGCGAGCGTGGTGAATTCGAAGTACGTGAGCGATACGGGCTCCGGCAGGCTCAAGCGCGCCGCCTCGACCGCCTCGAAGTGCGGCAGCAGGTCGGCGTCGGCGACCACCTCCCCGTTCACGCGCGCGCGCTCGTTGAATTCGAGCAGGTGCGGCGACGTATGGCAGCCGACCTTGTAGCCGGCCCTGACGAGAATGGTCTCGAGGAACGCGCAGGTCGAGCCCTTGCCGTTGGTGCCGCCGACCGTGATCACCGGACAGTCGAACACCAGCGGCAGCGCGTCCTTCACCTGGCCGATGCGGGTCAGGCCCATGTCGATGCCGACGGGATGCGCGCTTTCCAGATGGGAAAGCCACGCGTCGAGAGTGGGAAAAGTGCTCATCGAATCCAACCGCGAATCAAATCCGTTACACCAAAAACGAAGCGCGCCGCCCGGCGCTCAGGCCGGGCGACGCGCGGCATTGCCGGGGCGCCTGGGGTCAGGCCAGCGCGTCCGCCGGCTGGCGCTGCAGCAGCGCCAGCAACTGGGCGATTTCCTCGCGCAGACGGCGACGGTCGACGATCATGTCGACCGCGCCCGTCTTCAGCAGGAACTCGGCGCGCTGGAAGCCCTCCGGCAGCTTCTCGCGCACGGTCTGCTCGATCACGCGCGCGCCGGCGAAGCCGATCAGCGCCTTCGGCTCGGCGATCACGACGTCGCCGAGGAACGCGAAGCTCGCCGACACGCCGCCCATGGTCGGATCGGTCAGCACCGAGATGAACGGCAGCTTGGCCTCCGACAGACGGGTCAGCATCGCGGTGGTCTTCGACATCTGCATCAGGGACAGCAGGCTTTCCTGCATCCGCGCGCCGCCCGAAGCGGTGAAGCAGATGAACGGCACCTGCTGCTCGAGCGCGTTCCGCGCGCCGCGCACGAAACGCTCGCCGACGACCGAGCCCATCGACCCGCCCATGAACGAGAACTCGAAGCAAGCCGTCACGACGGGCAGCGTGTGGATCGCCCCGCCCATCACGACCATCGCGTCGGTCTCGCCGGTGTCCTCCATCGCGTCCTTCAGACGGTCCGGATACTTGCGGCTGTCCTTGAATTTCAGCGTGTCGACGGTCAGGACCTCCTGACCGATCTCGTAGCGGCCTTCCGGATCCAGCAGCGCGTCGAGGCGCTCGCGCGCGCCGATGCGCATGTGATGGTCGCACTTCGGGCAGACATGCAGATTCGCTTCCACGTCGCTGCGATACAGCACCGCCTCGCAGGACGGGCACTTGACCCACAGGCCTTCGGGAATGCCCTTGCGGTTTTTCGGGTCGGTCTGCTTGATCTTCGGCGGCAGCAGTTTGTCGAGCCAGCTCATCGTATGGTTTCCTGTTCCGTAGCAGGCCGGGCGGCGAACGCCCGGTCCCTCAGTCAGTAATGGTCGCGGCCTGGCGCTTACGCGGCCGGGCCGTCGAGCGCGGCGCGCAGCTCGGCGATGAACCCCTGCAGCGCGGCGACGGCGCCTTCCGGCGGCGCGTCTTCGAGCAGCTGCACGAGGCGGCTGCCGATCACGACGGCGTCCGACACTTCGGCCACCGCGCGCGCCGTGGCGGCGTCGCGGATACCGAAGCCGACGCCCACCGGAACCGGCACGCGCGACTTGATGGCCGGGATTTTACCCGCAATACTCGAAACATCCAGATTTCCGGCGCCGGTCACCCCTTTCAGCGACACGTAATACACATAGCCGCTCGCCACCTTGCCGACTTCCACGATGCGCTCATCGGTCGACGTCGGCGCGAGCAGGAAAATCGGGTCGATACCCGCGGCGCGCATCTTCGCGGCGAATCCGGCCGCTTCCTCGGGCGGATAGTCGACCACCAGCACGCCGTCGACGCCGGCCGCCTTCGCCTGCGCGGCGAACGCGTCCTCGCCCATGCGTTCGATCGGGTTCGCATAACCCATCAGCACGACCGGAGTCCGGTCGTCGCGTTCGCGAAAACGCCGCACGTCGGCGAGCACGCTGGTCAGCGTCACGCCGCGCGCGAGCGCGCGTTCCGACGAGCGCTGGATCACGGGGCCGTCCGCCATCGGATCGGAAAACGGCACGCCGAGTTCGATCACGTCGGCGCCGCCCGCGGCAAGCGCGTGCATGAAGTCGACCGTTTTCGCCGGATCGGGGTCGCCCGCGGTGATGAACGGGATCAGGCCTTTGCGGCCCTGTGCGGCGAGTGCTGCGAAAGTGTTCTGGATACGGGACATGGCAAAAATTCCTGGAATCGTGCGCGATCGGTGCGCGGGGCCGCCGTCAGGCGCCCGTCGGCGCGACGAGCGCGTTCACGCGCTCGCGCGCGATCGCGCAATAGCTTTCGTTGATTTCATAGCCGATGAAGTCGCGCCCCTGCCGCGCGCACGCCACCGCGGTCGTGCCGCTGCCCATGAACGGATCGAGCACGCGGCCGCCCGGCGGGCAGCTCGCGAGCACCATCCGCTCGACGATTTCCAGCGGCTTCTGGGTCGGATGGTCGACACGCTCCGCGTGCTGCCGGTGCAGGCGCGAGACCGACCAGACGTCCTTCGGGTTGTAGCCCATCTCGAGCCACTTGCTGCCCTCGAAGAGCTTGCGCGAACGGGCCTTCTTCGTATCGGCGTCGTAGGGGATGCGGACCGGATCGAGATCGAAGTAATAGCCCTTCGATACCGCGAAAAACCCGATGTTGTCGTGCACCGACGTGAAGCGGCGCGTCGTGCCGCCCATGCTCGGTACGCGCCGGTCCCAGATGATCTCGTTGATCATCGTGAGCCGGGTCTTCAGAAAACTGAAGATCTCGGGCGCGTACTGCCACGTGCAGAACACGTACAGCGAACCGCTCGGCTTGAGCTTCGGAATCGCGATCTCGAGCCATGCGCGGGTCCAGGCGAGGTGCTCGTCGCCCGAGCGCATGTCGGAATCGTTGCCGTAGTCCTTGCCGAGCCCGTACGGCGGATCGGCGACGATCAGGTCGATCGACGCATCCGCCAGGTTCGCCGCATCGGACAGGAAATCGCGGTTCAGCAGCTCGATGCCGGCGGGCAGCGCGCGCGGCGCGGCAGCGGCAGGCGCCGCCGCTTCCGCCACGTTCGCCGCGCCGCCCGCGGGTTCGTCGATCAGGTCGCGCATCGGAGCCAAGCGTCAGAGCGTCATGCCCGATCGCTCGGCGACCGTATGCATGTCCTTGTCGCCCCGGCCCGACAGGTTGACCAGCAGGATCCTGTCCTTCGGCAAGGTCGGCGCGAGCTTCGCGCCGTACGCGATCGCGTGGCTCGATTCGAGCGCCGGGATGATGCCCTCGATCCGGCAGCAGTCGTGGAACGCCTTCAGCGCCTCGTCGTCGGTGATCGGGACGTACTGCGCGCGGCCGCTGTCCTTGAGCCACGCGTGCTCGGGACCGACGCCCGGATAGTCGAGGCCCGCCGACACCGAATGGGTCTCGATGATCTGGCCGTCGGCGTCCTGCAGCAGGTAGGTGCGGTTGCCGTGCAGCACGCCGGGGCTGCCGCCGATCAGCGACGCCGCGTGACGGCCCGAGTCGAGCCCGTCGCCCGCCGCCTCGACGCCGATCAGCTGCACCGACGTGTCGTCGATATACGGATAGAAGATGCCCATCGCGTTCGAGCCCCCGCCCACGCAGGCGATCACCGCGTCCGGCTGGCGGCCGGCGAGTTCGGGCATCTGCACCTTGCATTCGTCGCCGATCACGCGCTGGAAGTCGCGCACCATCATCGGGTACGGATGCGGGCCGGCGACCGTGCCGATGATGTAGAACGTGTTCTCGATGTTCGTGACCCAGTCGCGCATCGCCTCGTTGAGCGCGTCCTTCAGCGTACGCGAGCCGGATTCGACGGGGACCACCGTCGCGCCCAGCAGCTTCATCCGGTACACGTTCGCGGCCTGGCGGCGCACGTCCTCGGAGCCCATGTAGACGACGCACTCCATGCCGAACCGCGCGGCGATCGTCGCGGTCGCGACGCCGTGCTGGCCCGCGCCCGTCTCGGCGATCACGCGCTTCTTGCCCATCCGCTTCGCGAGCAGCGCCTGCCCGATCACGTTGTTCACCTTGTGCGCGCCGGTGTGGTTCAGATCCTCGCGCTTCAGGTAAATCTGCGCGCCGCCGAGCATTTCGCTCCAGCGCTGCGCGTGGTAGATCGGCGACGGACGGCCGACGAAATGCTTCAGCTCGCGCTGGTATTCGGCGACGAACTCGGGGTCGTGCTGGAATTTTTCATACGCGGCACGCAGCTCGTCGAGCGCGTGAATCAGCGTTTCGGCGACGAACACGCCGCCGTAGGGGCCGAAATGGCCGCGATCATCAGGAAGGTTGTACATGGTGTCACTCTCGGTTTGGCGATGCGGCGCGCTCGGGCGCGACGGCCCCGGCTCGCATCGACTGGCATCACTCGGCGTCCGCTGCGCGCACCGCGCGCACGAACGCCGCCATGCGGACGTGATCCTTCACGCCCTTTGCGCCCGGCACTTCGATGCCGCTGGAGACATCGACCGCGAACGGACGCAGCTGACGGATCGCATCACCGACGTTTTGCGCGTTCAACCCACCACTCAAAACGGCCCGACGCGCGAGCTCTGCAGGAATAAGTGACCAATCGAATACCTTGCCGCTGCCGCCGTAGTTCTCCACGAGCGTGTCGAACAGGAGGCCGCGGGCTGCCGAATAGTGAAGTGACGATTCTAGCAAATCGGCGGATCGAGTCGAGGCCCCGACGCGCAGCGCCCTGAGCCACGGCAGCCGAGCGGCGCGGGCCAGCTCCGCGCATTGCGCGGGCGTCTCGTCGCCGTGGAACTGCAGCAGCGACAGCGGCACCGCGTCGGCGACCCGCGCCAGCTCGTCGGCGCCGGCATTGACGAACAGCCCGACCACCGACACGAACGGCGGCACGGCGCGAGCCAGCTCGGCAGCCTGCGCGAGCGTGACCGCGCGCGGGCTTTTCGGATAGAACACGAGGCCGATCGCATCGGCACCCAACTCCGCCGCGTACTCGACATCCTCCGGGCGCGACAGGCCGCACAGCTTGATCCGGGTGCGGCGCGCAACGGATTGCGCGGCGGCGGGCTGTTCCGGTTCACGGGGTTCGATCATCGTTTCGGTCATGATGGAGTGTCCAGGTCGGCCCACACCCCGCTCCACGGCACGCTGCCGAGTTGCGCGGGCGGTACCGCGAATTCCGCCGGATAACCGACGTGGGCCAGATACAGGCCTTCGGGCATGAAGGTCGGCGCGGCCTGACCGCGATCGCGGCTCGCCAGCACGTCGGCGAGCCACGCGGCCGGGTAGCGGCCGCGTCCGATCGCGACCAGGCATCCCATCAGGTTGCGCACCATGTGATGCAGGAACGCGTTCGCGCGGAACCGGAAGTGGATGAAGCTGCCGTCGCGGTGAAAGCCCGCGCCGTCGGCCGTATCGCGGCGGATGTCGATCTGGTACAGGTGTTTGACCGGCGTTTTCGCCTGGCATTCGGACGAACGGAACGCCGAGAAATCGTGCTCGCCGATCAGGCACGCGGCAGCCTCGCGCATCGCGTCGACGTCGAGCGGCGTGTGCACCCAGCCGGCGCGGCCCGCCAGCATGGGCGAACGTACCGGGTGCACGTAAAGTACGTAGTAGTAGGTGCGCTCGAACGCAGCGAAGCGAGCGTGGAACGTTTCCGGCATCGCCTGTGCCCATTGCACCGCCACGGTCGACGGCAGGAATGCGTTGGTGCCGCGCACCCACGAGAATTCGGTGCGGTCGAGCGTGGTATCGAAATGCACGACCTGCCCGAGCCCGTGCACGCCCGTATCGGTGCGCCCCGCCACGGTGGTATGCAGCGTGGTTTGCGCGAATTCGGCGAGCGCCCGTTCGAGCGCGTCCTGCACCGTCTTGCCGTGCGGCTGCGACTGCCAGCCGCAAAACGCCGCGCCGTCGTACTGGATGCCGAGCGCGATCCGCATCACGAGATGTCGGCCAGCTTCGCCAGCAGCGCACGCGCTTCGTCGCGGGTGCCGGCGTGATCGGCGTCGATCACTTCCTGCGCCAGCATCCGCGCGCCCGCGAGATCGCCCAGTTCGACATACTCGGACGCCAGTTCGAGCTTGTTGCGCGCGATCTTCGCCAGCGCTTCCGGCGTGAATGCCGGCAGCGTCGCGCTCGGGCCGGCCGGAAGCTCCAGGTCGAAATCGAGATTCAAGGCGCCGAACTGCGCACCGCCCAGCGGCGCCGGCGAGCGCGTCAGATCCAGGGTCGGAGCGGATTGACCCGCCCCCTGCCCGTGATCCGGAATGGGCGACTCCGCGAAATCCTGATCGCCGTCGTCCAGGTGAGCGCCGGTGCGGTCCACGACGCCGCTCCCGTTTGGCCGGGGCGGGTGGGATGGACCGTTAGTTGCTTTTTCTGCCGGATCGGCAGAAAAAGGTTCCGCTGCCCGCGACCGCGATGCGAAAGCGTCGTCGTGGTCGGCGGCCGCTCGCGGCGGCAGCGGCATGTCGAGGCTGTCGAGCGCGGAAATGGCGTCTCGCGGAAATTCGGCGAACGGGGCGGATGTCGACGGCGCCGCCGCGTGCGGCGGCACGGCGGGTTCGGGCGCGACGGCCGCAGGATGAGCGGCGGGTTGCGGATCCGATACGGTTCGCGGTTCGTCGTCCCACACCAGCGTGGCCGGCGGAACCACCGGTTCGGCCGGCGATGCGCGATGCGTGTCCGTTTCCGGAGGCGTTCCGATACGCGCCGCCGGTTCGGACGCGTGGGAGGCGACGCCATGAACCTCGTCGGGCAGGAGCGGCGTCTCGGATAGCGCGTCCGGCAGCGACAGCCCGCCGGTTGCGTGCGCCTTCGCGGCAAGCGGCTCGGGCGGGATATCGGATTCGGACGCCGCTACGGAAGTCGCGACCGACGCATCCGGCGACGGCTGCGCCGAAACAGAGGCATGCGCATCGTTCGGCGCGGCGGACATCGGTGCTTGGGCTGCGTCGGTTGCCGCATCGGGTTTCTTGCGCCGGCGCAACACGAAACCCAGGATCAGCGCGACGACAGCGGCGCCCACCGCGATGGCCGCCCCTTGATTGAACGGCGCGGCAGGCGCGGCGGCCGGTTTCGGTGTGGCGGCCGGAGCCGGCACCGCCTGCGGCGCGGGCGCCGGAGCCGCCGCACTGGCGCTCGACGCCAACGCTGCCGAATCGGCACCGAAACCCGCAATGGCGGGCGTCGCCGTACCCTGCTTCGCGACACCGCCCGGCGCGTCTCCCGTTGGCGCGACATTCGCGCGGTCCGGCGCGGGCTTGCCGATGCCGTGCTTTTGCAACTCCATCAGGACACGATTCTTCAGCGCGAGCAGTTGTTGCAGGCTCGACGGGCGCGCCTGCGACGCATCGGCCGCGCCCGTCCCGGTCGAACCGGACGGCGCGCCGTGCGCGGCGCCCGCCAGCAGCGCGGCCGCCGCGGCGTCGCTGGCCCCGGCGGGGGCGGCCTGGATCGAACCCGTCCAGACATGCGGGCCGCTGGCGCCTGCCGGTGCGTTGACGGACGCGGCAGGCGGCACCGCATCGGCGGGCTGCGCGAGCGGAGACGAAGACGCGCCTTGCCCGACGGCGGCAGACGCGGCGGAAACCGCAGCGGCGCTCGCGTTTGTCGCGGATGCGGCCGACACCGCCGCCGCCCCGCTCACGGGCGATGCATGCGATGCGGGCGCCGATGCATGCGATGCCGCGCCGACCGTAGCGGCGGCGGACGCCACCGGCCCGCTTGCCGCCGCGCTCGCGGCGGCGGCGCCCGACGCACCGTGCACGATCGCCGCGCCCGTCGCATCGAGTGCGGGCACCGTCAGCGTCGCGCCGATCTTGAGCCGGCTCGGATCGCGCTTCATGAATGCCTGCGGATTGGCCTCGAACAGCGCCCGCCCGGTGCGGGCGAGCACGCCGGGATCGCGCGACTGCGTGGCGGCCGCGGCGATGTCGTTCAGCGACTGTCCGGGGCTGACCGTGATCGTCAACGGCGCGGACTGCGCGGCATCGGCCGCGCTTGCATCGGGGGCCGCGTGCGCGGCGGAGACGGCTGCCGCGCTCGCCAGCACGGCGGCCGCCAGCGCAATCGCGCGAAGCGCGCGGCGCTCCACGCCGAAGCCCGGTAGAGAGAGAAATCGAAGCGTCATCGGCTCTGTTGCCGCGGCCATGCGCGGCCCTGGTTCACGTTTGGAAGAGAACAAAATTCGGAGCACAAATAGAAAAAGCATCGCGATTCACGCGACGCTTTTGGGGTTGTCTACGCGTCGTAAGCCCACAGTTTACTTTACCCGTCGGCAATTTCACCGAAATCATCGCCCGCGCCGGATCGGCGGCGGCGGCGGACGACCGACAAGCGCTCCGATCCGATCGATCGGGGCCGAGCCTGTGGGTATGCCTCGTGAAACGGCATCGTCAACCGGCTTCGTATCCGCGCCCCGATCCGTGATGCGAGCATGTCGAAAGCACAGCGACGAAGCCAGCCGACCGCGCCACGCCGCGCCGCCGTACCTCACGCGACGCCGTACCTCACGCGATGCGCGTCCGCTGCGGCGCGTACGCCCGGCCGGAGGCGACCTGTCGGCCCCGCCTCGAGCGAGCCATCCGCTGCGCCGGCCTCGCATCCGGCAGCGCGCTCACCTGAAAATTTCGGCACCGGCATTCAATATCTTCACCGCCGCGCCGCAAATAAAATCATCACGCCAGGATTACTTTCTCATTAATCGATTATTCCGATTAATACAGAAAATAAATTCCAATCCGCCGATAAGAAGGCAATTTTCCCCGCTATTCCAACGACACCCCGCGAGACCGCCAACAAGCCCGCCCAGCAAGGATCCCAGCACCCAAACAGCAGCGCAAAGCGCCACTGTACCGAGCCTTTCGGCTCGCATCGACGCTCATTACACAAAATTACACAAACGAAAGAATGACCGGACGGTACGCTCCCCAGCGAATAAGGATTGGCATTGTTTTAATAACGCCAAAAATCACCGCGAACCAATCCGTCAATCCGGCGCGAGTCGACATTGACGCCTCAGGGATCCATTGCTTTTTACCACGCAGTTTCACAACTGCATTGATCCACTCGCTCGTTACGGGGACCGAACATGGGCTATCAACAGGGTTTGAGCGGCTTGGCCGGGGCGTCGAACAGTCTCGACACCATCGGCAACAACATCGCCAATGCGAATACGGTCGGCTTCAAGCAGAGCCGCGCCCACTTTGCCGACATGTATGCGAATTCCGTCGCATCGTCCGTCAACAACCAGATCGGCATCGGCACGGTGATGTCGTCGGTGCAGCAGTCGTTCGGCCAGGGCACGATCGCGTCGAGCAACTCCACGCTGAACGTCGCAATCAACGGCAACGGCTTCTTCCAGATGTCGAACAACGGCGCGCTCACCTACTCGCGCGACGGCACGTTCCAGCGCGACAAGAACGGCTACCTCGTCAACTCGCAGGGCATGAACCTGATGGGCTACGCCGCGAACGCGAACGGCACCATCAACACCGCGACGACCGTGCCGCTGCAGGCGCCGACGACCAACATCGCGCCGAACGCGACCACCAAGATCACCGCCCAGTTCAATCTCAACTCGCAGGACAAGGTGCCGTCGATCACGCCGTTCGACCCCAAGACCAACGGGTCGTACAACTGGTCGTCGGAAGTTCAGGTCTACGACACGCTGGGCGGCTCGCAGCCCGTGAACATGTACTTCGTGAAGAGCGCAACGCCCGCCGGCACCTGGCAGGCGTACGCGGGCGTGCCCGGCCAGACGCCGACCAACCTCGGCACGATCACGTTCAACACGTCGGGCCAGATTACCGGCACGACGTCGGCCGCGACCGGCCAGCCGACCGCGACGGTGGGCCAGTTCGCGTTCTCGATCCCGAACACGACGGGCGGCGCGAACCCGCAGAACCTCACGCTCAATCTGGCCGGCACGACCCAGTACGGCGGCAAGAACGGCGTCAACAATCTCGAGCAGGACGGCTATGCGAGCGGCACGCTGACCACCTTCACGATCGGTCCCGACGGCAAGGTGGCGGGCAACTACTCGAACGGCAAAACCTCGACGCTCGGCATGATCGCGATCGCGAACTTCAACAATCCGAACGGGCTGGTGAACATCGGCGGCAACCAGTACATCGAGACGGCGCAGTCGGGCGTGCCGCAGATCTCCGCGCCGGGCAGCACCAACCACGGCACGCTGCGCGGCGGTGCGCTGGAGAACTCGAATGTCGACCTGACGAGCGAGCTGGTGAACCTGATCACCGCGCAGCGGCACTACCAGGCCAACGCACAGACGATCAAGACCCAGCAGGCCGTCGACCAGACCCTGATCAACATGCGCTGAGCAAACGGCGCCCATGCAAAAGCGCCGCGCCGGGCCGGGCCCCGCCCGGCCGGCGCGGCGCTGTTCGTTGCCGGCCGTGCATGTCACGGCCCGGCGAGGCGCTGTTCGTTGCCGGCCGTGCATGTCACGGCCCGGCGATCGCCCGGTGTTATTTGTCGAGCAGGATGCGCAGCATCCGGCGCAGCGGCTCGGCGGCACCCCACAGCAGCTGGTCGCCGACCGTGAACGCCGACAGGTATTCGCCGCCCATCGCAAGCTTGCGCAGGCGGCCGACCGGCACCGACAGCGTACCCGTCACCACCGCGGGCGACAGGTCGCGAATCGATGCTTCGCGCTCGTTCGGCACGACCTTCACCCAGTCGTTCGCCGACGCGAGAATGCCGTTGATTTCATCGAGCGGCACATCTTTCTTCAGCTTGATCGTGAGCGCCTGCGAGTGGCAGCGCATCGCGCCGATCCGCACGCACAGGCCGTCGACCGGAATCGAACCCGGCTCGCCCATCGCCGGCTTGCCGAGGATCTTGTTGGTTTCCGCGCCGCCCTTCCACTCTTCCTTCGACATGCCGTTGCCGAGATCCTTGTCGATCCACGGAATCAGCGAGCCGGCGAGCGGCACGCCGAACTGGCTCGTCGGCATCGCATCGCTGTTCATCGTGGCCAGCACGCGACGGTCGATATCGAGAATCGCCGACGCCGGATCGGCAAGCTGCTCCTTCACGGCGCCGTTCAGCGCGCCCATCTGCGCCAGCAGCTCGCGCATGTTCTGCGCGCCCGCGCCCGACGCGGCCTGGTAGGTCATCGCCGTCATCCAGTCGACCAGGTTCTCGCGGTACAGGCCGCCCAGCGCCATCAGCATCAGGCTCACCGTGCAGTTGCCGCCGATGAAGTTCTTCGTGCCCTTGACGAGCGCATCCTTGATCACGCCGAGGTTGACCGGGTCGAGGATGATGACCGCATCGTCCTTCATCCGCAGCGACGACGCCGCATCGATCCAGTAGCCGTTCCAGCCCGCCGCGCGCAGCTTCGGAAACACCTCGTTGGTGTAATCGCCGCCCTGGCAGGTGATCACGACATCGCACTTCTTCAGTTCGTCGATGTCCGTGGCATCTTTGAGCGTGGTCTCGTTTTTCGCGAACGACGGCGCCTTGCCGCCCGTGTTGCTGGTGCTGAAAAACACCGGTTCGATCAGGTCGAAATCGCCTTCTTCCTGCATGCGCTGCATCAGCACGCTGCCGACCATGCCGCGCCAACCTACGAGACCTACGTTCATGACTAACCCTTTGAATGGAGCTTCCCCGCCATTTCCGCCCCCGCGTGACCGCGCGGGGAAACAGGCGGGCACGACGGACGATCAGCGTTTAATGATCGTTTTCGTGGTGATGGTTTTGCTGATGGCGATGGCGCGCGTACCCGCACGGGCAGTTTTGCCGTGCAGTGTCAGGACCGGGGAGATCAGGGAAAAAAGCGCCATCGCTTGAGTCTACACAAACCTAACTGGCCGCACAACGGCGGCGTGAAACCGAACAGACCCCGTTTCCAGGGCCGTCCGGCCGCGACCCTGGCCGCTTACAGCGCGGCCCGCACCGCGTCGCCCATTTCGGCCGTGCCGACCTTCCGGCCGCCCGGCGTCGCGATGTCGCCCGTGCGATATCCCTGCTCGAGCACCTTTTTCACCGCGCGCTCGATGCGATCGGCCTGCTCGGCGCGATTCAGCGAATAGCGCAACAACATCGCGAGCGACAGGATCGTCGCGAGCGGATTGGCGATGCCCTTGCCCGCGATGTCCGGCGCGGAGCCGTGCGACGGCTCGTACAGGCCCTTGTTGTTCTTGTCGAGCGACGCGGACGGCAGCATGCCGATCGAGCCCGTCAGCATCGCGGCCTCGTCGGACAGGATGTCGCCGAACATGTTGCCCGTCACCACGACGTCGAACGACTTCGGCGCCTTCGCGAGCTGCATCGCGGCGTTGTCGACGTACATGTGCGACAGCTCGACGTCCGGATACTCCTTGGCGACCTCGATCATCACGTCCTTCCACAGCTGCGACGTTTCGAGCACGTTCGCCTTGTCGACCGAGGTCAGCTTCTTCTGGCGCTTCTGCGCGGCCTGGAACGCGACGTGCGCGATGCGGCGCACTTCCGGCTCCGAATAGCGCATCGTGTCGAAGCCTTCGCGGGCGCCCGCGAACGGGCCGTCCGGTGCCTGACGGATGCCGCGCGGCGCGCCGAAATAGATGTCGCCGTTCAGTTCGCGCACGATCAGGATGTCGAGGCCCGACACCAGCTCGGGCTTCAGCGGCGATGCATCGACGAGCTGCGGGTAGCAGATCGCCGGGCGGAAGTTCGCGAACAGCTCCAGGTGCTTGCGCAGGCCGAGGATCGCCTGCTCCGGGCGCAGCGCGCGCTCGAGCGAGTCGTATTTCCAGTCGCCGACGGCGCCGAACAGGATCGCATCGGCTTCCTTCGCGAGCGCGAGCGTCGAATCCGGCAGCGGATGCCCCTTCGCCTCATAGCCCGCGCCGCCGACGGGCGCCTCCTCGAGTTCGAACGTCTCGTCGAGCGCGTTCAACACCTTCACCGCTTCCTTGACGATCTCCGGACCGATGCCGTCGCCGGGCAGCACTGCAATCTTCATGCGAATTTCCTGGATGGGTTGTGGATTCTGTCTGGCCGGCCCGCCGCGCCTTCATGCGCCGCGAGCCGGGATGACGCCGGACGCCGCCGGCTTTAACCGATCACGCGGTGGCTCAGCCACGGCTGCTTCGCGATCCGCTCGGCTTCGAACTGGCGGATCTTGTCGGCGTGGCGCAGCGTGAGACCGATGTCGTCGAAGCCGTTCAGCAGGCAGTACTTGCGGAACCCCGCGACGTCGAACGGATATTCGCGGCCGTCGGCCACCCGCACCACCTGCGCATCGAGATCGATCGTCAGCTGGAAGCCGTTGAACGCATAGGTCTCGTTGAACAGGTGATCGACCTGCTGCTCGGTCAGCACGATCGGCAGCAGGCCGTTCTTGAAGCAGTTGTTGTAGAAGATGTCCGCGAAGCTCGGCGCGATGATCGCGCGAAAGCCGTACTGCTGCAGCGCCCAGGGCGCATGTTCGCGCGAGCTGCCGCAGCCGAAGTTCTTGCGGGCGAGCAGCACCGACGCGCCCTGGTAGCGCGGCTGGTTCAGCACGAAATCCGGGTTCAGCGGACGCTTCGAATTGTCCTGGCCCGGTTCGCCGTGGTCGAGATAGCGCCATTCGTCGAACGCGTTCGGACCGAAGCCCGTGCGCTTGATCGATTTCAGGAACTGCTTCGGGATGATCGCGTCAGTATCGACGTTCTCGCGATCGAGCGGCGCCACGACGCCGGTATGCACTGTGAATTTTTCCATGATCCGTCAACCAGATTGGAGGCCGGCCCGACGGGCCGGCGAAATCGAATGAGCGTCGGCGCGACGCGTCAGTCCGCCGCTTTCTTGATCGCGTGACCGGCGGCGCTCAGATCCTCGCCCATGCCCGCGACCGTATGACAGCCGGCTAGCCCGAATGCGAGCCCCGCCAATGTCGCCACGGCCAGCAGCCGGGCCCATGTCCATGCTTTCACGCGCTTACCCCAGCTTCCGGATGTCGACGAAATGGCCCTCGATGGCGGCCGCGGCCGCCATCGCCGGGCTCACGAGGTGGGTGCGGCCGCCCGCGCCCTGACGCCCTTCGAAATTGCGATTCGACGTCGACGCGCAGCGCTCGCCCGGATCGAGCCGGTCGGCGTTCATCGCGAGGCACATCGAGCAGCCCGGTTCGCGCCATTCGAAGCCGGCGTCCGTGAAGACCTTGTCGAGGCCTTCGCGTTCGGCTTGCGCCTTCACGAGACCCGAGCCCGGCACCACCATCGCGAGACGCACGTTCGGCGAGACCCGGCGATTCAGCTTCTTCACGACGTAGGCGGCCGCGCGAATGTCCTCGATGCGCGCGTTCGTGCACGAACCGATGAAGATCTTGTCGACCTTGATCGATGCGATCGGCGTATTCGGTTCGAGCGCCATGTAGCTCAATGCGCGCTCGATCGCGTCGCGCTTGACCGGATCCTTCTCGCGCTCGGGATCGGGCACCCGGCCGTCGATCGACGTGACCATTTCCGGCGACGTACCCCACGTGACCTGCGGCACGATCTCGGCGGCGTTCAGCTCGACCACCCGATCGAACTTCGCCCCTTCGTCGGAATGGAAGGTGCGCCAGTACTCGACGGCCTGATCCCATTCGACGCCCTGCGGCGAGAACGGACGGCCCTTCAGGTACTCGATCGTCGTGTCGTCGACGGCGACCATGCCGGCGCGCGCGCCGGCCTCGATCGCCATGTTGCAGACGGTCATCCGGCCTTCCATCGTGAGCGCGCGGATCGCCGCGCCGCCGAACTCGATCGCGTAGCCGGTGCCGCCCGCGGTGCCGATCTTGCCGATGATCGCGAGCACGATGTCCTTCGCGGTGCAGCCGCGCGGCAGCTGTCCGTCGACTCGCACCAGCAGGTTCTTGCTCTTCTTTTGCAGCAGCGTCTGCGTGGCGAGCACGTGTTCGACTTCCGACGTGCCGATGCCGTGCGCGAGCGCGCCGAACGCGCCGTGCGTCGACGTATGCGAATCGCCGCAGACGATCGTCATGCCCGGCAGCGTCGCGCCCTGCTCCGGCCCGATGATGTGCACGATGCCCTGGCGGACGTCGTTCATCTTGAATTGGGTGATGCCGTAGCTGTCGCAGTTCTGGTCGAGCGTATCGACCTGCAGCTTCGAGACCGGATCGGTGATGCCGTGGCTGCGATCCGTGGTGGGCACGTTGTGGTCCGACACCGCGAGATTCGCGCTGATGCGCCACACCGGACGCTGCGCGAGTTTCAGGCCCTCGAACGCCTGCGGGCTGGTGACTTCATGCAGCAGCTGCCGGTCGATGTAGAGCAAGGTGGTGCCGTCTTCCTCGGTATGGACGACGTGCGAATTCCACAATTTGTCGTAGAGAGTCTGTGCCATGGGTATGCGGGGTAGTGGTGACTGCAAGCCGTTCGGATGCGGTCGATTATGCCACGCGACACCGGCATTTTCTCGTCGCGAAGCCAAAAAACCGATTAAAAACATGGAGTTGGCTGGTAGTCTCAGTACCTGTATCAGCGTTACCCGGCAGCGGCGCGCCACCGTGAGCGCCGGATCCTTGCACTCGACACGCGGAGATCGCCGCCACGCGGTTGCGCCGGACGACGGCCCGTTCGCATCGCGCGAGCCCGGTTATCCCGGACAGGCGCCGCCAAGACGCGCGCGCCCTGCTCCCGCCCGATTCGTCGTGCCATAATCGCGCGCAATGACGATCTGGTCATTCCCGACTCCGCCCCATGCTCGCGCGTTTTCATCCGAAGATAGGCTGCTGGCTGGGATTGCTTGCAATCCTGATGGCGACGCTCGCGCCGACCGTGTCGGAAACGCTCGCCGCGAGCCACGCTCGCACCTTGCCGCCGGCCGCGTCGCTATGCTCCGCGCATGCGTCGACCGACAGCGCGCCGGGGCGAGACGACACCATTCACGCGCTGGCGGCGCACTGGCAGGCCTGCGGTTACTGCGACCTGCTCGCGCACCTGCCCGCGCTGCCGAACGCCCTGCCCGCCTTCGGCCTCGCGACGCAGGTGTTTCGATACCGCATCGCCGCGCCGTTCCGGCAGGTCCGGCGCGTCCCGTCATGCGCCGCCGGGCAACCGCGAGCGCCTCCCGTGCTGTCCTGATTCGCGCTCCACGCACGCGACGCGCGCACCGCATCGCAGCGAATCGCCCGCTTCGGCGGCCGCGATCGCATTCCAGCGAATTCACTCAAGGATCCAGCATGCATCCCGTTTCAACACGCGGCGGCAAGCCGCGGCTCGCGGCAACGATCGCGGCCGCGACCGCCGCCGCCCTGCTGTTGCCCTCCTCCGCCGGCGCGCACGCGATTGCGGGCGATCGCGTCTTTCCGTCGACGATGGCGGTCGACGACCCCGGCGTCGGCGATGAAGCCGACTTTCAGTACGGCCACGTCCGGATACCCGGAGACAGCGGCGATCAGAGCGTCAACACCTTCAATGTCGAATACGACAAGCTGATCACGCCGCGCCTGGCGTTCTCGGTCAACGGCAACTACACGATGCAGAACAATCCGACGGCGCGCGGGTTCGACAACTTCGGCGTCGGGCTGAAGTATCTGCTCTACGTGAACGACGCCCACGAGTTCATGAGTTCCATCGGCGTCAATGCCGAACTGGGCGGCACCGGGAGCCGGGCGATCGCCGACAGTGCCTCGAGCCTTTCGCCGACCGTCTACGCCGGCAAGGGCATGGGCGACCTGCCCGACGCACTGGCTTACCTGCGTCCGGTCGCGATCACCGGCGAGGCCGGGCCGGCGCTGACCACCGGCTCGGGGCAGCCCAACGCGTTCAACTACGGCGTCACCGTCCAGTACAGCCTGCCGTATCTGCAACAGCATGTGCGCGACCTGGGTCTGCCGCAACCGCTCGCGAGCATCATTCCGCTGGTGGAGATTCCGCTGTCGCGCAGCCAGGGGCAAACGACCGGAACGGTCAACCCGGGCTTCATCTGGCTCAACCGCTACGGCCAGCTCGGCATCGAAGCGCAGATTCCGGTGAATCGCGCGAGCGGATCGCGCGTGGGCATTCTCCTGCAGGCGCACATTTTCTTCGACGATGTCGCACCGACCACGCTCGGCAAACCGCTGTTTCAGTAATCAGGGAGTGAAGATGAACGGAAATCGAAAGAGCTGGAAACGGGCGCTCGCCGGCGCATCCGCGCTCGTCGCCGGACTGGTGTTCGCCGGCGCCGCATGCGCGCATGTGTTCCCACGCAAACAGGAGCCGGGCGCGGGTGCGACGGTCGCCGCGCCCTCCCAGGTGCGGATCGCCTTCGACGGACCGCTGGAGCCGGCGTTCTCGTCGCTGACGGTGACCGACGCCGCCGGCACGCAGGTCAATGCCGCCAAGTCGGCGGTCGATGCGCATCAGGCGGACGTGATGACGGTCGCGTTGCCCGCGCTGCAGGCGGGACACTACACCGTGCATTGGGTCGCCGTCGCGTCGGACGGACATCGCACCCATGGCGACTATACGTTCGACGTGAAGTAAGCGAAGCCGGCTTCCGTGCCGGGGTCTTCGAGATGGTATCGGCACGCGGCAGGTAGCGGGCGGCGTGCTGCCGTGCTGCCGTGCTGCCGTGCTGCCGTGCTGCCGTGCTGCCGTGCTGCCGTGCTGCATCATTCAAACACGGCACGCATCGTGCCGGAGGGGGCGTCCGACACGATGCGATATCCATTGCCCGCAACCTGGACCGCCCACGCAAAAGCGAAGTTCTCCTGATCGATCTCGCTGATTGACGTCTTCCCGCCGCCTCAGGTCGGCTCCGGCTCCCCCCCGTCACCCCCCATCTGCGCACGGCCGAGCGCACTCAGATCCGCGGCCTGCGCCCGCCCGGCGAAGGCGGTCTCGAAATGATCCGCCGGAAAATCCGGCGGACTCTCGCCGCGCAGAAAACTCGCCCACTGGCGCCGCAAGTAAGCGGCATTCTTCGCGCACCCGGGCGCGGCCGGGATGTACATCACGTTGCTGTAGCCGTTGCCGCGATGCACGTCCTCGACCGCATGGACGACGTCGCTATGCCAGAACACCGCGTCGCCCGGCTGCATGGGCGGAATCGGCACCAGCGCGTCGAGCAGCAGCGCATGCCATTCGGGCAGGATCGACAATGCGCGGGCGGGCCGCGCACCGCACAGATCGTCGTCGGGCACGTCGTCCTGCAGCGCGCGCAGCACGACATAAGCCATCGCGTTCGCGATCGGAATCAACTGCAGGGTGCCGTCGCCGGGGCCTTGCGGCGTCAGCGCGGTCCAGCCCTGGAACGTGCGGAACATCGAGCACACCGCCGGCGACGGGATCTCCTCGGCTTCCGGCCGGAACGCCGCATCGAACGGATCGTAAGCGCGCCAGTTACCCGTCAGCACATGGCGGTAGACCTGCCGGTAATTCGTGCCCAGCCAGCGCTCGACCGACCCGCCGTCGACATGCGGCGACAGGCCGAGCGACGCCGAGCCGGGCGGACGGCGGCGCAGCCTGTCCGCATAGGCCGGCACCTGCGCCGGATCGAAATGGACGCGGCCTTCGCCGGCGGCTTTCCAGAGCCGGTTCAGGAAGACGCGCGCACGCGTCAGTTCCGCGGACTGGCGCGCGGCGACCTGCGGCTTCGACCAGTAGATGCCGTAGATCTGCGGCTTGGCCGACGCAAGCGTACCGAAATAGCGATCCTCGGCCCGATGCCTGAGCTTGTCGTCCAGTCCGTTCGAGTCGACATAGGCGCCGATCTCGTCGTTCCAGCCGATCGCGCGATGCGCATCGAACACGCCCCGGATCACGCACGCGCCGCGCGTCCGGATTGCCGCGACCGAGGCCGGATCGACCGTGTCCGACACGATGTCCTGGAAACGCAGCACCGGCACCGCGTCGCCCCCGTGCGCGCGATCGCGGCGGATCGCATCGACCTGCCGGGCGATGTCTCCTTCCAGGTCGCGAAACACCTGCGCGCGATTCGGCAGCGCAGCGCGCAGCGCCGTCTTGGCGGTGCGAATCGCTGTCGGCAAATCATCGATGTGCAGCGGCATCCCAAGTCTCCTTCGTTCGTCGAATGTGCTGCCAGCGTAGGCGCCGACGTCGACGAAAAGAAATGGTATGCCGCCAAATATCGATACTATTCTGCCGTATCGCGCAACGGCGGGTCCGCGATGGCTCGCCGGCGAGGCGCCGACGGGCACGCCGCCAGCGGCCAGCCGCTAGGGAACGAAGTTCAGCTCGACGCCGTTGCCGGCGGGATCGCTGAAGAACAACTGAACCTGCCCGGTGGCCGGCACCTGGCTCCTGTCGTATCGGACCGCTCGCGCGGCCAACGCGCTTTCGACGTCGGCCAGGCCGGTGCAGGCAAACGCGACGTGATCGAACGTGGTCGCCGTATGAACCGCGCGTATTTCGCCGGGCGCGGTTTCGGTCAGATGGAGGATGTCGTGCGTATCAGCGTAAAGCCAGTAACCGAAGCTGGAAAACGGCGGACGCGGCCCGACCCGCAGCCCGACGATGTCGCGATAGAACGCGCACAGCGTATCGAGCAGTTCGCGGGGCGCCCGCAGGTTGTAATGGCTGAATCCCGTCACCGGCATCGGATGTCTCCTGCTTGTGTCAATGGTTCCGCCGGCCGCGCGCCGGCATCGGTGCCCGCCGCTGCCATGCGCGGGCGGGGCCGCACGTGCGCATGCCGCTGCAATCGGGCCGGGCGATCGATTGCGTCCTCACGGTCACGCAGGCTCAGGGCAGCAGACGCACAGCGTGTTGCCGTCCGGATCGCGACAATACGCGCCGTCGTCATCCGGGCGGTAGTGCGGGCAATCCCGGCGGCCCTTCGCAGCGCCCGCCCAACGCCAGCGCGAGCGCCCGGCGGCGGTCGCCCCGCCCAGCGACGAGGCCGCGGGCGCAACCATCCGGCCGTTGCCGGGCGCAAAGGCCGCGCCGTCAAACGGCCGGCCGATATCAGGAACAGCGGACGCATTGCATCCGGCGGCTGCCAGCCGGCCCAGCCGTCGGCATCGCGACACTTGAGCGTCCGTTGCAAAGCCTCCATCAACGGCGCACAAAACGCATACGCCCGATCGACCTCGCCAACCCCTATGCAGACATGTGAAAACACCCGGATCGCTCCTCTCGCGCCGCTTCCGCGCGATGATGCCACATCGGTAGCGCCGCGATGAAACCGCAATACGAGCGTGTCGCCATCCCGGACGATTGTTCGATCCGGGTCTATCACCGCAAGCTCGCGCAGATTCCGTTCGAATGGCACCACCATCCCGAATACGAACTGACGCTGACGCTCAACAGCCGGGGCCGGCGCTTCGTCGGCGATCATGTCGCCGATTACGCGGGTGACGATCTCGTGCTCGTCCCGCCGAATCTGCCGCATACCTGGGCGTCGAACGCGCGCATCGATCCCGACGCGCCGCAGATCGCTCTGGTGGTCTGGTTCGGCGGAGACTGGGCACGCCATCTCGCCGACTGCTGTCCCGAGTACGCCGGCCTGCATACGCTGCTGCGCCGGGCCGCGCCCGGGCTCGCCTTCGACCGGCACGCGGCCGAAGCGATGCGCGCCCGCCTGCCGGCCCTGCTCGATCGCGCACCCCGCACCCGGCTGGCCGCCGCCCTCGACACGCTCGCCGAACTGGCGGAGGCCGCCGCGACGCCACTGGCCACGCCCGCCGCCTATCGCGGTAGCGATCCAGGCGAAATCCCGGAGGCCGAACGACTCGATCGCGTGCTCGACCTGCTCGACCGCCGTTTTCACGAGCCGCTGCGCGTCGCCGAACTGGCGGCGGTCGCCCATCTATCGGAACGTTCGCTGCAGCGCCGCTTCGCGCAGCACGTCGGCGCCAGCATCGGCCGCTATCTGCAACGGCTGAGGATCGCGCACGCGGCCCGCCAGCTGGCCGCGACCGACTGGCCGGTCGCGCTCGTCGCCGCGCGATCCGGCTTCCCGAACCTCGCGAACTTCAACCGCCAGTTCCTCGCAACGCGCGGCATGACGCCCCGCGCCTACCGGCAGTTTTTCGCGGCGCACGGCCACCCGCCCGACGGTGACGATGCGGCCGATCCGGACACCCGTCCGCCGTCGCTCGACCGCGCGACCGCCGCCGCGAAACCGCGCAAAAAAAACACCCCGGCGGCCTGAGCCGTCGGGGTGTTTTCCGAGCGAACCGGTTTCGCGCGCGGCCGGCCGCGCACGAAACGGGAGACGCTTAGCGTGCCGAGATCGGCTTCGCTTCGCGCGGCGATTCGCCGACGAACAGCTGACGCGGACGACCGATCTTTTGCTCCGGATCGGCAATCATTTCGTTCCATTGCGCGATCCAGCCGACCGTACGCGCCATCGCGAAAATGCACGTGAACATCGAGGTCGGGATACCCAGCGCGCGCTGGACGATGCCCGAATAGAAGTCGACGTTCGGGTACAGCTTGCGCGACACGAAGTATTCGTCTTCCAGCGCGATCTTCTCGAGCTGCATCGCGAGCTTGAACAGCGGATCGTCGTGCAGGCCCAGTTCGTTCAGCACTTCGTAGCACGTTTCGCGCATCAGCTTCGCACGCGGATCGTAGTTCTTGTACACGCGGTGACCGAAGCCCATCAGCTTCACGCCCGAATTCTTGTCCTTCACCTGCTTGATGAATTCGGGGATGTTGTCGGCCGAACCGATCTGCTCGAGCATGTTGAGCGCGGCTTCGTTCGCGCCGCCGTGCGCCGGGCCCCACAGACAGGCGATGCCGGCCGCGATACACGCGAACGGGTTCGCGCCCGACGAGCCGGCGAGACGCACGGTCGACGTCGACGCATTCTGCTCGTGGTCCGCGTGCAGGATCAGGATCCGGTCGAGCGCGCGCACCAGCACGTCGTTGACCTTGTACTCTTCGCACGGGTTCGAGAACATCATGTGCATGAAGTTCGCGCTGTACGACAGTTCGTTCTTCGGATAAACGAACGGCTGGCCGATGCTGAACTTGTACGCCATCGCGACGAGCGTCGGCAGCTTCGCGATCATGCGGATCGCCGACACTTCGCGGTGACGCGGTTCGTTGATGTCGAGCGAATCGTGATAGAACGCCGACAGCGCGCCCACGGCCGCCACCAGCACCGCCATCGGATGCGCATCGCGACGGAAGCCGCGGAAGAAGAAGTGCATCTGCTCGTGCACCATCGTATGCTGCGTGACGGTGTGCACGAATTCCTTCTTCTGCGCCGCGTTCGGCAGCTCGCCCTTCAGCAGCAGGTAGCAGGTTTCGAGGAAATCGGCGTTCTGCGCGAGGTTGTCGATCGGGTAGCCGCGGTACAGCAGCTCGCCCTTGTCGCCGTCGATGTACGTGATTGCCGAGTTGCACGATGCCGTCGACATGAAGCCCGGGTCATACGTGAACTTGCCGGTCTGGCCGTACAGCTTGCGGATGTCGATCACATCCGGGCCCATCGTGCCCTTGTAGATAGGCATTTCGACGCTCGGCGAATTGTCGCTGAACGATAGCGTGGCTTTTACATCAGACGGAGTCATGGCACATCCTCAATCGAAATATAGAAACGGGATTCGATAACGGGCGCAACGCGGTCAGGCGTTGCGCAGCATCTCCAGCAGCCGGGAAATTTCCGGGCCGGCAAGGTCGCCTTCTGGTTCCTTGCGGGCAAGCAGCAAGTCCATCAGGTCGTTGTCGCTCAGATCGAGCAGGCGCGACAGGGCGCCTACGTCGGCATCGGTGAGGTCATGCTCGTGTCGGCTGAAGAAACGCTCGAAAATGAGATCGTTCTCCAGCAGACCGCGCCGCGCGCGCCAGCGAAGGCGTGCGCGGCGGTGCGGGTCGGACTGGTGCGGCGTATCGTTCATGTCGGTACGCGCCGGACCGCCCCGCGCCCCGAGGACAGCGCCCTCGGGGAAACCGGACCGCCGCCCTTTCGGGAAGCCGCCGGCGAAGCGAGTAGGAGGATCGTCATATCAAACCGTGCGACGAACCATCAATTCCTTGATCTTGCCGATCGCCTTCGTCGGGTTGAGCCCCTTCGGGCACACGTCGACGCAGTTCATGATCGTATGGCAGCGGAACAGACGGTACGGATCTTCCAGGTTGTCGAGACGCTCGCCCGTCGCGCGATCGCGGCTGTCCGCGATGAAACGATAGGCTTGCAGCAGGCCGGCGGGGCCGACGAACTTGTCCGGATTCCACCAGAAGCTCGGGCACGACGTCGAGCAGCTCGCGCACAGAATGCACTCGTACAGTCCGTCGAGCTCGTCGCGCTCTTCCGGCGACTGCAGGCGCTCCTTCTCCGGCGGCGGCGCGTCGTTGATCAGATACGGCTTGATCGAATGATACTGGTTGAAGAACTGCGTGAAGTCGCAGATCAGGTCGCGCACGACCGGCAGGCCCGGCAGCGGACGCAGCACGATCTTTTGCGGCAGATCGTTCAGGTTCGTCAGGCACGCGAGGCCGTTCTTGCCGTTGATGTTCATCGCGTCCGAGCCGCACACGCCTTCGCGGCACGAACGGCGGAACGACAGGGTCTCATCCACCGCCTTCAGCTTGACCAGCGCGTCGAGCAGCATGCGTTCGTGGTCGAGCTCCAGCTCGTACGTCTGCATGCGCGGCGCGGCGTCCTTGTCCGGATCGTAGCGGTAGACTTCAAAAATGCGTTTGGCCATTTCAGATTCCTTTGACTCGGCTTCTTAGAACGTACGCGCCTTCGGCGGGACGGATTCGACCGTCAGCGGTTTCATATGGACGGGCTTGTAGTCGAGGCGGTCGCCTTCGCTGAACCACAGCGTGTGGCGCAGCCAGTTGTCGTCGTCGCGATGCTCGTAGTCGCTATGCGCATGCGCGCCGCGGCTTTCCTTGCGGGCTTCGGCGGAGACCATCGTCGCGCGCGCGACTTCGATCAGGTTCGCCAGCTCGAGCGCTTCGACGCGCGCGGTGTTGAACACCTTCGACTTGTCCTTCAGATGCACGTGGGCCGCGCGATCCGCGAGGCCCTGCATCTGCCCGACGCCTTCCTCGAGCAGCTTCGACGTGCGGAACACGCCCGCGTGCTTCTGCATCGTCGCGCGGATATCGTTCGCGATGTCCTGCGTGTACTCGCCCGACGAGGACTTCTCGAGCTTGTCGAGGCGCGCGAGCGAGAAATCGGCCGCATCGGCCGGCAGCGGCTTGTGGTCGCGCTGGTTCTTCACATGTTCGACGATGTGGTTGCCGGCCGCGCGGCCGAACACCACCAGATCGAGCAGCGAGTTCGTGCCGAGGCGGTTCGCGCCGTGCACCGACACGCACGAGCATTCGCCGACCGCGTAGAAGCCGTTGACCGGCTCCTCGTGACCGCGCGACGTGCCCACCACCTGACCGTGAATGTTGGTCGGGATGCCGCCCATCTGGTAGTGGATCGTCGGCACGACGGGAATCGGTTCCTTGATACAGTCGACGTTCGCGAACTTGAGTGCGATCTCGCGGATCGACGGCAGACGCTTCATGATCGTCTCGGCGCCGATGTGCGACAGGTCGAGCAGCACGTGGTCCTTGTTCGGACCCACGCCGCGGCCTTCCTTGATTTCCTGGTCCATCGAGCGCGACACGAAATCGCGCGGCGCCAGATCCTTCAGCGTCGGCGCATAGCGCTCCATGAAGCGCTCGCCGTTCGCGTTGCGCAGGATGCCGCCTTCGCCGCGCACCCCTTCCGTGATCAGCACGCCCGCGCCGGCCACGCCGGTCGGGTGGAATTGCCAGAACTCCATGTCCTGCAGCGCGATGCCCGAACGGGCCGCCATGCCGAGGCCGTCGCCCGTATTGATGAACGCGTTGGTCGACGCCGCGAAGATCCGGCCCGCGCCGCCCGTGGCGAACAGCGTGGTCTTGCCTTCGAGGATGTAGACGTCGCCCGTTTCCATTTCGAGCGCGGTGACGCCCAGCACGTCGCCGTCGGCGTCGCGGATCAGGTCGAGCGCCATCCACTCGACGAAGAACTGCGTCTTCGCCTGGACGTTTTGCTGATACAGCGTGTGCAGCAGCGCGTGACCGGTACGGTCCGCGGCCGCGCAGGCGCGCTGCACCGGCTTTTCGCCGTAGTTCGCGGTATGGCCGCCGAACGGGCGCTGATAGATCGTGCCGTCGGCGTTGCGGTCGAACGGCATGCCGAAGTGTTCCAGCTCGTACACGGCGTTCGGCGCTTCACGGCACATGAACTCGATCGCGTCCTGGTCGCCGAGCCAGTCGGAACCCTTGATCGTGTCGTAGAAGTGGTAGTGCCAGTTGTCTTCGCTCATGTTGCCGAGCGACGCGCCGATCCCGCCTTGCGCGGCGACCGTATGCGAACGGGTGGGAAACACCTTCGACAGCACGCACACCGAGAGGCCCGCGCGCGACAGTTGCAGCGACGCGCGCATCCCCGAGCCGCCCGCGCCGACGATCACCACGTCGAACTTGCGACGCGGCAGGGAAGTTTTGATTGCAGCCATTCTTTTAAACTCTCCAGAGAATCTGCGCGGCGTAGCCCGCGCTCGCGAGCAGCCAGACGATGGTCAGCGATTGCAGCAGCAGGCGCACACCGACGGGCTTCACGTAGTCCATCCAGATGTCGCGAATGCCGACCCACGCGTGATAGAAGAGCGAGAGCAGCGTGACGAAGGTCGCGAGCTTCATCCATTGCGTCGCGAAGATCGACGCCCAGCCTTCGTACGAGAAATCGCGCGCGGTGAAGAACCACGCGAGCAGGATCACGGTGTAGATCGCCATGATCGTCCCGGTGACGCGCTGGGCGAGCCAGTCGCGCAGGCCGTAGTGAGCGCCGACGACGAGGCGCTTCGAGCCGATTCGATTGTGGGCTGCCATTTTCTTAGAATGCTCCGAACAGTTTGAGAGCCACGGCGATCGTGAGGAGCGTCGAGATGACGAGCACGATCACCGAGGTGCGCTGGCCGCTTTCCTTAGTGACCGAGTCGTGGTTCATGTCCATCAGCAGGTGACGGATACCCGCGCAGAAATGGAACAGGAAGGCCCACGACAGCGCGAGGACGACGAGCTTGACGACGATGTTGGAGAGGAAAGCCTTGAAGACCTCGAAGCTGAGTTCGGACGTCAGGCTCTGGTCGAAGAGGTACAGCAGGAACGGAAGGAACAAGAACAGCAGCGCACCGCTAACCCGGTGGAGAATCGAGACCTTGGCCGCTAGCGGCAGGCGGTACTTGAGCGTTATGTCGCCGAAGCCGATGTTCCGATACTCCGGCCTCGGTTTTCTTACTGCTTCAGTCATGCTAGACCCCTACTATGTTGTCACACTAATCCGTAATTTTAGCGCCTTTTTATATCGCGCTGCAGCGAAAGTCCGCTCTGGATCATTGCGCGACATGGAACAAAGGCGGCCCGGAACGTGCTTGGCGCGTGGGAACGCCAGCCCGCCCTCATCTTGTGCCCGGTTCAGCTCAGGTCGTTCTGATAGTAATACCCGGTTGTGACATACCATCCCCGCCGCACTTCGACCGGCCGGTCACCATAGGTATAGGACACGCGCTCGACCGACAACAGCGGAAACCCCGCCGGCACGCCCAGCAGGTCGGCCACGGCCGGTTCGGCGGCTACCGCGCGGACTTTCTCGGTCGCGCGGATCATCCGGGTGCCGAACTCGCTCTCGAACATCGCGTAGAGCGGCCCCTTGTAGTCGCTCAGGCGCTCGAAGGTCAGGCCGCGGAACATCGCGCCCGGCAGCCAGATTTCGTCGAGCACTGTCACTTCGCTGTCAAATTCGAGCAGCCGGCGCATCTGCACGACCGGATCGGCCGGCTTGAGGTCCAGCTGGCGGGCGATCTCGGCCGGCGCGCGCAGCCGGCGGCACTCCAGCAGGCGGCTCACGTGCGGATGCTCGGCGCCGTCGTCGGCGAGCAGCCGGAGAAACCGGAACTGCGCGCGCTCTTCACTATGGGTGGCAACGAAGGTACCCTTGCCCTGGCGCCGCACCAGCAGGTTGTCCGCCGCCAGTTCGTCGATCGCCTTGCGCACGGTACCCTGGCTGACCTTATAGCGGCCCGCCAGCTCCACTTCGCTCGGGATGATCTCGCCCGGCTTCCATTCGCCGGTTTCGAGGCTCTGCGTGATCAGCGCCTTGATCTGCTGATAGAGCGGACTGAAGGTGGGCGACGGCGAAGCCGCGGCTTCGCCGCCGGCCTGGCCGGCGCCGGCCGCGCCTTGGCCTGCCGTGCCCTGGCCGGCCGCGCCGCCCGGATTCGCTGTGCTCGCCTGGTTCGATGTCATGGCGCGCATTTCATCATAAACCCGGGTTTTCCGTCCAGTTCATTCCCCGCAAAACATCTGTCTTATATAAGACATAAGATACCGTTTGACTTTGAACGGCCTCGCTCCTAAACTCCGGGGCGAGCAAGGGTTCGCGGGCTGCAAAGCGCGTCCCGGGCCACGCGCCGCGCCCTGTCTTCGGGCGTTCCGCGCATGCAACCGCGACTCCTCCGCCCAGCTTCAATGCAACGCTACGTGTAACGCGCATAGAATGGCGTTTTCCCTAGCGTCCTACGCTCATCGTCCTGGAGATTTTCAATGGCTAAGCCCGCAAAGCGCGTTGCCGTCACCGGCGCCGCAGGTCAAATCGCTTATTCGCTGCTATTTCGCATCGCGAACGGCGACCTGCTCGGCAAGGATCAGCCGGTCGTCCTGCAACTGCTCGACCTCCCGCAAGCGCAAGCCGCCGTCAAAGGCGTCGTGATGGAACTGGATGACTGCGCGTTCCCGCTGCTCGCGGGCGTCGTGGTCACGGACGACCCGAAGGTCGCCTTCAAGGATGCCGACGTCGCGCTGCTGGTCGGTGCCCGTCCGCGCTCGAAAGGCATGGAGCGCAAGGATCTGCTGTCGGCGAACGCCGAAATCTTCACGGTTCAGGGCGCCGCGCTGAACGAAGTCGCGAGCCGCGACGTGAAGGTCCTGGTGGTCGGCAACCCGGCCAACACCAACGCGTACATCGCGATGAAGTCGGCGCCGGACCTGCCGAAGAAGAATTTCACCGCGATGCTGCGCCTCGACCACAACCGCGCGCTGTCGCAGCTCGCCGCGAAGGCCGGCAAGCCGGTCGCGTCGATCGAAAAGCTCGCCGTGTGGGGCAACCACTCGCCGACGATGTACCCCGACTTCCGCTTCGCGACCGTCGAAGGCGCATCGCTGCTGAAGCTGATCAGCGACGACGAATGGAACCGCAACACGTTCATCCCGACCGTCGGCAAGCGCGGCGCGGCGATCATCGAAGCGCGCGGCCTGTCGTCGGCGGCATCGGCGGCCAACGCGGCGATCGACCACGTGCGTGACTGGGTGCTCGGCACCAACGGCAAGTGGGTCACGATGGGCATCCCGTCGGACGGCTCGTACAGCATCCCCGAAGACATCGTCTACGGCGTGCCGGTGACCTGCGAAAACGGCGAATACAAGCGCGTCGAAGGCCTCGAAATCGATGCGTTCTCGCGCGAGAAGATGGACGGCACGCTGGCCGAACTGCTCGAAGAGCGCGACGGCGTCGCCCACCTGCTGAAGTAATACGGCAGACCGGACCTCGCCGCATCGCGGCGGGTTCCGGCAAGCAGGCCGGACCGGGTCCGGCCTCGCCCGGAATCCGATCCGAGCGTGTTTTGCCCACCGGCCAGAACCCGCCCGAATCCGATTTTCTCCACGCTGGTCTAGATCCCGACGCAGAAAGATGTCCGCGCCCACCCCCGCAGAAGTGCTCTACGACGGCGCTTCGCCCCCCTCGATCCTGCCCTGCTGCGATCATTACGCGGGCAGCGAGAAGCTGATGCTGAAATCGCTCGCGCTGCAGGCGGAGCTGGGCCCGGTCTTCGACATCACGCTCGATTGCGAGGACGGCGCCGCCGTCGGCCAGGAAACCGCGCATGCGCAACAGGTCGCGGCCATGCTGGGCAGCGCATCGAACCGCTTCGGCCGAGTCGGCGCGCGCATCCACGATTTCGCCCATCCCCACTGGCGCGACGACGTCCGCATCATCCTGCGCGCGGCCCGCGCGCCGGCCTACCTGACGATCCCGAAAGCCGGCGGCGCGGCCGACGCCGCCGAAATGTGCGCGTTCATCGAAGGCACCCGCCGCGAACTGGGCATCGCGCAGCCGATTCCGGTCGACGTCCTGATCGAAACCCATGGCGCGCTGCAGCAGGCGGCGCAGATCGCCGCGCTGCCCACGGTCGGCACGCTGAGCTTCGGTCTGATGGATTTCGTCTCGGCCCACCACGGCGCGATCCCCGACAGCGCGATGCGCTCGCCCGGCCAGTTCGATCACCCGCTGGTTCGCCGCGCGAAGCTCGAGATCGCCGCGGCCTGCCATGCGCACGGCAAGACGCCCTCCCATAACGTGACCACCGAGGTGCGCGACATGCGGGTCGCCGCGGACGACGCGCGCCGCGCGCGCAGCGAGTTCGGCTATACGCGGATGTGGAGCATCCATCCGGCGCAGATCCGCGAAATCGTCGACGCATTCGCGCCGCGCGGCGACGAAATCGCCCTCGCGGCCAAGATCCTGCTCGCCGCGCAGACCGCCGACTGGGGCCCGACGCGCCACGACGACACGTTGCACGACCGCGCGAGCTACCGCTATTACTGGTCGGTGCTGCGCCGCGCGCGCTCGGCCGGGCAGCCGCTGCCGGCCGCGGCCGCACCGCTGTTCGGCGCGGCCGCGGCCGGCCGCGGCCGCGCCGAACAGCGGTGCGGCCGCGGCCGGCCGCGGCCGCGCCGAACAGCGGTGCGGCCGCGGCCGGCCGCGGCCGCGCCGAACAGCGGTGCGGCCGCGGCCGGCCGCGGCCGCACCGCTGTTCGGCGCGGCCGCGGCCGGCGCGGAACCCGGGCGGGACGGGCCCCGCGCATGAGCCGGGGCCACGCTCCCGCGCGCGGGCGGCCGGCGCGTTGTGCGCATGCGATAGACGGCCGAAAACTTGATGTAAGTCCGGCCAAATAGGAGAAAATAGCGGCCGCTGCGCGCTTCCGGGGCGCGTGCAGTTCAACCCGGCAGGCGCTCATTCCCGCCTGCCCTTGTTAACTGATTATCGAAAGGTTCTGAATCCATGAAGAAACTGCTGATCGCCACCGCCATCGGCGCGCTGTCCGCCACGATGCTGGTCACGGCGCCGAGCGCATTCGCCCAGGCTTCGTCCACCACCGCGAAGAAGGCCACGGCCAAGCGCCCCGCCCCGAAGAAGCGCATCATCCCGCGCAGCAAGAAAGCCCAAGCGGCAGCAGCAGCCAAGGTCGATCCGATGCCGGACGGCGCGGTGAAGTGGTCGTGCAAGGAAGGCCTGTCCTATCAGCTGGCCGGCGACATGAAGCGCGACCAGATCGTCACGGTCCACTGGGCCAACAAGAACTACAAGCTGCCCCGCCAGGCAACCACGACCGGCGCGGACGTGTTCTACGATCCGGCCAGCGGCCTCAAGCTCGTCGTGATCCCGACGAAGGGCATGCTGTTCAGCGACAAGGACGACAGCCGCCTCGCCGACGAGTGCAAGACGGCCGAGATGGCCGCGGAAGGCACGCCGGCGCCGACCCAGTCCAACGAACTGAAGCCGGGCAACTAAGCCCGCGCCGCCAGGAAGCCCGATGTCCGCTCCGCGCCGGAACGTAAGACCCGATCCCGACCAGGTGCTGGTCGGGATCGTCGATTACGTCCTGAATCATCCGATCGACAGTGCGCTCGCGCTTGAAACCGCGCGCCACTGCCTGATCGATACGCTCGGGTGCGGACTCGAGGCGCTGTCCTATCCGGCCTGCACCAAGCTGCTGGGGCCGATCGTGCCCGGCACGGTGGTACCGAACGGCGCGCGGGTGCCCGGCACGTCGTTGCAGCTCGATCCGGTGCAGGCCGCATTCAGCCTCGGCGCCATGATCCGCTGGCTGGACTTCAACGACACCTGGCTGGCCGCCGAATGGGGCCACCCGTCCGACAATCTGGGCGGCATCCTCGCGACCGCCGACTGGCTGTCGCGCACCGCCGTCGCCGCGGGCAAGCCGCCGCTCGCGATGAAGGCCGTGCTCCTCGCGATGATCAAGGCCCACGAGATCCAGGGCTGCATCGCGCTCGAAAATTCGTTCAACCGGGTCGGCCTCGATCACGTCCTGCTCGTGAAGCTCGCGTCCACCGCCGTGGTCGGCCAGTTGCTCGGCCTGACCCGCGACGAACTGATCAACGCGGTGTCGCTCGCGTTCGTCGACGGCCACGCGCTGCGCACCTACCGTCACGCGCCGAACACCGGTTCGCGCAAATCGTGGGCGGCGGGCGACGCGACGTCGCGCGCGGTGCGGCTCGCGCTGATCGCCAGAACAGGCGAAATGGGCTATCCGTCGGTGCTGACCGCCCCGACCTGGGGGTTCTACGACGTGCTGTTCGACGGCGCCGCGTTCCGTTTCCAGCGCCCGTATGACAGTTACGTGATGGAAAACGTGCTGTTCAAGATCGCCTTCCCGGCCGAATTCCATGCGCAGACCGCGGCCGAGGCCGCGCTCGCGCTGCATGCGCAACTGGCCGCCGCGGGCAAGTCGGCCGCCGACATCCGGCGGGTCGCGATCCGCACGCACGAAGCGGCGCTGCGGATCATCGACAAGCGGGGGCCGCTCGCGAACCCCGCCGACCGCGACCACTGCCTCCAGTACATGATCGCGGTGCCGCTGCTGTACGGCCGCCTCACCGCCGCGGATTACGAGGACGACGTCGCGGGCGACCCGCGCATCGACGCGCTGCGCGCGACGATGACCTGCGTCGAGGATGCGCAGTTCACGAAGGATTATCACGACCCGGACAAACGCTCGATCGCGAACGCCTTGACGCTCGAGCTGAACGACGGATCGACGCTGGCGGAGGTGGTGGTCGAGTATCCGCTCGGCCACCGGCGCCGCCGGACGGAAGGGATACCGCTCCTGGTCGAGAAGTTCAGGACCAACCTCGCGCGCCGTTTCCCTCCCAGGCAGCAACAAGCGATTCTCGACGTGTCGCTGGATCAGGTAAAGCTCGAAGCGATGCCGGTCAATGAATACGTCGATCTGTACGTGATCTAGCCGTCAAATACAGAGTTTCTTTCCTCGCCTTAACCCCAGGAAAATACCATGGCCCACAATCTCCACAAAACCCTCAAGGAATTCGACAGCGGTTCCGGCAAAGGCAAGTTCTACTCGCTGCCGAAGCTCGGCAAGGAACTGAAGACGAAGATCGAGCGCCTGCCGGTGTCGATCCGGATCGTGCTCGAATCGGTGCTGCGCAACTACGACGGCAAGAAGATCACTGAAGAGCACATCGAACAGCTCGCGAACTGGCAGCCGAACGGCAAGCGCGTCGACGAAATTCCGTTCGTCGTGTCGCGCGTGGTGCTGCAGGATTTCACCGGCGTGCCGCTGCTCGCCGACATCGCCGCGATGCGCGGCGTCGCCGAACGCTCGGGCAAGAACCCGAAGAAGATCGAACCGCTGGTCCCGGTCGATCTCGTCGTCGATCACTCGGTGCAGATCGATTACTTCCGCCAGAAGGATGCGCTCGACCTGAACATGAAGCTGGAATTCCAGCGCAACAACGAGCGCTACCAGTTCATGAAGTGGGGCATGCAGGCGTTCAACACGTTCAAGGTCGTGCCGCCGGGCGTGGGCATCGTTCACCAGGTGAACCTCGAATACCTCGCGCGCGGCGTGCACAAGAAGACCGAAAGCGGCGACACCGTGTACTACCCGGACACGCTGGTCGGCACGGACAGCCACACGACGATGATCAACGGCATCGGCGTGGTGGGCTGGGGCGTAGGCGGCATCGAGGCGGAAGCCGGCATGCTCGGCCAGCCGGTGTACTTCCTCACGCCGGACGTCGTCGGCGTCGAGCTGAAGGGCAAGCTGCGCGAAGGCGTGACGGCCACCGACCTGGTGCTGACCATCACCGAGATGCTGCGCAAGGAGAAGGTCGTCGGCAAGTTCGTCGAGTTCTTCGGCGAAGGCACCAAGACGCTCGCGCTGCCGGACCGCGCGACGATCGCGAACATGGCGCCGGAGTACGGCGCGACGATGGGCTTCTTCCCGGTCGACGAAAAGACCATCGACTACTTCAAGGGCACGGGCCGCACGAAGGCCGAGATCGCCGCGTTCGAAAACTACTTCAAGGCGCAGGATCTGTTCGGTATCCCGAAAGCCGGCGACATCGATTACACGAAGACGCTGACGCTCGACCTCTCGTCCGTCGCGCCGTCGCTGGCGGGCCCGAAGCGTCCGCAGGACCGGATCGAGATCGGCAACGTGAAGTCGACCTTCACCGACCTGTTCTCGAAGCCCGTCGCTGAAAACGGTTTCGCGAAGAAGTCGGCCGACCTGTCGGCTCAGTACACGACCAGCAACGGCGTCGACGTGAAGAACGGCGACGTGCTGATCGCCGCGATCACGTCGTGCACGAACACGTCGAACCCGAGCGTGCTGCTCGCCGCCGGCCTGCTGGCGAAGAAGGCCGTGGAAGCGGGCCTGACGGTCGCGCCGCACATCAAGACGTCGCTCGCGCCGGGATCGCGGATCGTCACCGAATACCTGACCAAGACGGGCCTGCTGCCCTATCTGTCGAAGCTGGGCTTCGAGCTGGCCGCATACGGCTGCACGACCTGTATCGGCAACGCGGGCGATCTGACGCCGGAGCTGAACGAAGCGATCACCAAGAACGACATCGTCGCGGCCGCCGTGCTGTCGGGCAACCGCAACTTCGAAGCGCGGATCCACCCGAACATCCGCGCGAACTTCCTGGCGTCGCCCCCGCTGGTGGTCGCCTACGCGATCGCCGGCAACATCACGCGCGACCTGATGACGGAGCCGGTCGGCAAGGGCCGTGGCGGCAAGGACATCTACCTCGGCGACATCTGGCCGACGAGCGAGGAAGTCCATGCGCTGCTCAAGTACGCACTGGATCCGAAGAAGTTCGAGGAAAACTACGCGAAGCTGACGAAGAAGGGCGACCTCTGGAGCAAGATCGAAGGCGAGACCGGCCAAGTGTACGACTGGCCGAAGTCGACCTACATCGCGGAACCGCCGTTCTTCGGCAACGATTTCTCGATGGAGCCGGCCGGCTCGATCGCCGCGGTCACGGGCGCGCGCGCGCTCGGCATCTTCGGCGATTCCGTGACGACCGACCACATCAGCCCGGCAGGCTCGATCAAGGAAGACTCGCCGGCAGGCCGGTGGCTGAAGGAGAACGGCGTGCAGAAGGCCGACTTCAACAGCTACGGCTCGCGCCGCGGCAACCATGACGTGATGATGCGCGGCACGTTCGCGAACGTGCGGATCAAGAATCTGATGATCCCGGCGAAGGCGGACGGCACGCGTGTCGAAGGCGGCCTGACGATCCACCAGCCGAGCGGCGAACAGCTGTCGATCTACGATGCCGCGATGAAATACGTCGGCGCCGACACCCCGACCGTCGTGTTCGCGGGCGAGGAGTACGGCACGGGCTCGTCGCGCGACTGGGCGGCGAAGGGTACCCAGCTGCTCGGCGTGAAGGCCGTGATCGCCCGCAGCTTCGAGCGTATCCATCGCTCGAACCTGGTCGGCATGGGCGTCCTGCCGCTGCAGTTCAAGGGTTCGGACAGCGTCCAGTCGCTCGGCATCACCGGCGACGAGACCTACGACGTCGAAGATCTCGGCGACAACTTCAAGCCGCAGCAGGACGTCACGCTCGTGATCCATCGCAAGAACGGCGAAACGAAGCGCGTGCCGGTGCTGCTGCGCATCGATACGCCGATCGAAGTCGACTACTACAAGCACGGCGGGATCCTGCCGTTCGTGCTGCGCTCGCTGCTCGCAGCGTAAGCGCCCTGCTTTTGCAGGTGCCGCGTGTCGCCGCAAGGCGGTGCGCGGCCGATTTGAAGCCCGGCTCCGCCGGGCTTTTTTTTATCGCGCACGGGCGTTCGAAGCGACAACCGGGGCAAGAGAGGCTCCCGCCTGGCGGCAGGCCCTCGCATCCCCCCTCCCCCTCATAGGCTCCGCACGACCCGAGGCAATGTCCCCGAGGCCTGCCGCGCGAAACCCGCCGATCTCCCGCGGCCGAAGCCCGCGCCGCCCCGGCGGGTTATCATCCGCTCGGTCCCGAAAGCCGACAGGTCGATAACGATGGAAGCCGCGAAGGTCATCTTGCTCAACGGCGCGGGCAGCGCCGGGAAGACATCCCTGGCTCGCGCACTACAGAACGCATCGCGGGAGCCGTTCCTGCACGTCCGGATGGATGCGTTCCTGGACATGCTGCCGGCGCGTTATCTGAACGATCCGGACGGCTTCACCTTCGCATCGTCGGTCGAGGACGGTCGGCGCGTCGTATCGATACGCAGCGGCCCGATCGCCCAACGGACCATGCGGGGCATGCGAAGCGCCGTCGTCGCGATGGCGGCGACCGGAAACCCTCTCATCGTCGACGACGTGCTGCTCGGTGACGAGAAGCAGGAATACGCTCGCCTGCTCGCCCCATTCCAGCCGCTCGTCGTGGGCGTCTACTGCCCGCTCGACGTGCTCGAAGAAAGGGAACGGCAGCGCGGCGACCGGCCGATCGGACTGGCCCGATGGCAGTATGACAAGGTGCATGCCGGGATGACCTACGACGTGACGGTCGATACCGGGGAGGCCAGTCCGGAAGCATGCGCGCGACAGGTCATGCATGCGCTGGCACAGCGCATTCTCTCGTCGAATTGAAGAAGGCCCGCCATGCGAAGCACGGCCCGACTGCCGGCATGGATGACCGTTCCGTCGCCGGCAGCCGCCTCGGACGCCGACGGCAGTCTCGGTAAGGTTCCCGATTGATGGCGACGGCAATATCATGTCGTTAGTCGAGCGCAACCGCGCCGGACACGCACGACATTCGCCGCCGTGCCCCAGGCGTTGCGCGCGGCAGCACTTCCGCCAGGCACCTTACAGATGAGCAAGGATTCGAACCAGACCGCACTGCTGTGGATCGTCGCCGCGGGCTTCTTCATGCAGGCGCTCGACACGACGATCGTCAACACCGCGCTGCCGTCCATCGCGCGCAGTCTGGGCGCGCAACCGCTCGCGATGCAGCCGGTGATCGTCGCGTACACGCTGACCATGGCCACGCTGACACCGGCTTCCGGCTGGCTCGCCGATCGGTTCGGCACGCGCCGCGTCTATTTCGCGGCAATCCTGATCTTCGTGCTCGGCTCGCTGTGCTGCGCGAGCGCGCACACGCTCGGCCAGCTGGTGACCGCGCGCGTCCTGCAGGGCGTCGGCGGATCGATGCTGCTGCCGATCGGCCGGCTCGCCGTGCTGCGCAGCGTCAGCGGCGAGCAATACGTATCGGCGCTCGCGCTGATCACGATCGCCGGACAGGCCGGCCCGATCGTCGGACCGACGCTCGGCGGCTGGCTGGTCGAAGCGGTTTCCTGGCACTGGATCTTTCTGATCAACGCGCCGATCGGCGCGGTCGGGATGTTCGCGGTCCATCGCTATCTCCCGCGCGCGACCGGCACCGCCGCGCCGCCGTTCGACCTGGTGGGTTGCGCGCTGCTGTCGTTGTGCATGATCGCGTTTTCGCTGGCGGTCGACGTCCCCTTTCAATCCCATCGCGCCGCGTGGTCCACCGGGCTGTTCGTGCTCGCGCTCGGCGCCGCGCTCGCCTATCTGCCCTATGCGCGGCACCGCCGCAATCCGCTGTTTCGGCTCGCGCTCTTCCGCGAGCCGAATTTCAGCGTCGGGCTGATCGGCAATCTGGTGTGCCGGATCGGCTCGAGCGCGGTGCCGTTTCTCGTCCCCCTGCTGATGCAGCTCGAACTCGGCTACACGCCGCTGCATTCCGGCTTGATGATGCTGCCCGCCGCGCTCGCGGGCGCGCTCGTCAAACGCTGGATCGCGCCGCTGATCCGCCGCTACGGTTACGACACGTTCCTGCTGGTGAATACGCTGATCGTCGGCGGGTCGATCGTGGCCTTCGCCCTGATTTCGCGCGGCACGCCGATCGCCGTCGAGGTTGCCGTACTGGCGCTGTTCGGCGCGGCCAATTCCATGCAGTTCGCGGCGATGAACAGCGTGACGTTGAAGGGGCTGTCGCACGCGGACGCGGGCAGCGGCAACAGCCTCTTCTCGATGGTGCAGATGCTGGCGATGGGATTGGGCGTATCGATCGGCGGCGCACTGGTCGGCCTGTTCTCCGAGCAATGGGGTTCGGCAACGATGGGCTTCCGGCTGAGCTTCGTGTGCGTCGGCTTGATCACGCTGGCGTCCGCGGCCATCTTCCGGCGGATCGAGGCAACGCCGGCGGCGACATCTTCCGTGAAGCCGTCGCCGGCGGGCAGCGGTGAAACCCTTCGATGACGCACGGCTTGTCGAGGGTTCTCGGGTCTTCGTGAAGCACGTCCGTCGAGGCTCGTCGGCGGACGCGGAGCACTTGCCGGCCCGCGCGCCAATGCCGCGCAACGCACCCTCGATAGCGCGCGGACACGCCGCTCATGCGCCGCCGCGCGAACGCCCCCGTTCGCGCGGCGACGATGCGGCCTCGCTTACTGCCCGCCGTGTTCGTTGCGATAGCGAATGCCTTCCTTGACCTCATGGATGGCCTGATCGATCAGTTTGGTGGCCGCGCCCGCGTGACCGCCGTGATCGTTCGCCTGATCGGCGACCTGGATCTCGCGCTTCGCGTTTTCGAGCGCGTTGAGCGCGGCGTCCATATGAGGTTGCGGCGCGGCGGCGGCGATCCCGCACAGCGACAACAAACCGGCTGCCACGGCGACACGGATTGAATTTTGCATGGGACACTCCCTGGAGTAACGTCATGTCGTGTCGCACGGATGCGCGACACCGATATAACGCACGACGCATCCCGCCCGCCGACGCATCCGCGCCGTTCAATCGTCAATTTCTGCAAATATCCGCACGCGGCTCGCAACATCCGCCGTCAATATTCCGCCGGACGACTCAACCCGTCCGGTGCGGGTGCGTCGCGCACGAATCCGCCCGGACCGGCGACAGCGGCACGGCACGCTAGCGGGGATCCTGTCCGGACGCGACCGCTGCGCCCGAGCGATGCGACGGCGCAAACAGGCGCAAGCCGCTCGCGACGCTCGCGGCCCCCGCGAACGCCGCGCCGGCCGCGAGCGCCAGGCCCGGACCGTGGCGGCCCGCGATACCGAAGCTCAGCGCGACCAGCGCCGCCCCCGTCGCCTGCCCGATCAGGCGGGCGGTGGCGATGATGCCGCTCGCGCCGCCGCTGCGCTCGGGCGGCGCGCTCGCCATCAGCGCCTTCAGGTTCGGTGACTGGAAGAAACCGAAGCCCGCGCCGCACAACGCCATCCGCCAGCCGATATCGAGCACGTGCGGATAGGGCGGCAGCGCCGCGAGCAGCACCATGCCGGCACTGAGCAGCGCCAGTCCGATCGCGCCGAGCAGGCCCGGCGGATAACGGTCGGACAACCGGCCCGCGATCGGCGCCGCCAGCGCGACGATCGCCGACCACGGCGTCATCAGGAAGCCGGTCTCGACCGCGCTGCGATGCAGCACATCCTCGAAATAGAACGGCAGCGACACGAAGGCCAGCCCCTGCGCGGCGAACGCGCAGACCGCCGTCACCGCCGACAGCGCGAATACCGGCCGGCGAAACAGATCGATGGGCAACATCGGCGCCGGGCGACCCGCCTCGCGACGCATCAGCAACAGGCCGAAACCGACCGCCAGCGCCGCGGCGCCCAGCGAGACGGCGAGCGGCCCGCGCTGCGCCGCCTCGCCGAGCGCGAAGATCAGCGCGGCGAAGGTGATCACGTTGAACAGCGCCGCCAGCGGATCGAACCCGTGAGTGCCGCGCGCCGTCTGCGGCAGCGACGGAATCGCGACCGCGAGCGCCAGCACGCCGAGCGGAACGTTGACCGCGAACAGCCAGGGCCACGCCGCGACCGACAGAATCAGCGACGCGACGGTCGGGCCGACGGCGAACGAAACGCCGACGATCAGCGCGTTGAGGCCGACGCCGCGCCCGAGCCGGTGCGGCGGATACAGATAGCGGATCAGCGCGGTATTCACGCTCATGATCGCGCTCGCGCCGAGGCCCTGGACGACACGCGCGGCAGTCAGCATCGGCAGCGTCGAGACCAGCGAACACGCGAGCGACGCCAGCGTGAATACGATCAGCCCGCCGATGTAGACGCGCTTGTGGCCGACGATGTCGCCCAGCGCGGCGAGCGGCAGCAGCGTCGCGACCATCGCGAGCTGATATGCGTTGATGATCCAGACCGATGCGGCAGGCGCCGCATGCAGGTCGGCGGCGATGGCGGGCAGCGCGGTGTTCGCGATCGCGGTATCGAGCGTCGCGAGTGCGACGGCGAGCATGATCGCGGCCATCGCACGCCAGTTGAACGCCGGCGTCGTGGCGTCGGCGGCGAAAGCGGTTTCGGACAAGACGAGACTCTGCTGGCAGCCTGCGCACCTCGCGGCCGGACGGGACAACCGGTCCGGGCGGATGCGCATGGCGGGTTGAACGGCGCGGCGAGATCCCCCGCGCCTGCACGGGCGAGACGCCGCCGTGCCCGTATTGTTGCAGAGCCGCGAAAAAACCGCTCGCAAGGGAAGCGGGTGCTGACAAATCGAAAGCTTCGCCGGTTCTCGACGTCGCGCAGGAGCGCTGCCGCGGCGCCATGCCCGGTGTCGCGCGAGCGCGCGGATCGGCGATGCCCGCGCTTCGTTCGCAGGACACCGGCCGCGCGTGCGCGCGTCATGCCGGATGCCTCATCGCGCAAACTGTTTCGATGCATCGTCGTGCGCGAACCTTTCGCGCACATGGGCTGACTCGCGCATCGGCAATGCCGATCCGTCAGCGCGTGCGGGTCAATGCGGCATGATCGCGACCCGGCCATTCGATATCGATCCACCCCGCGACCCGCGCGACAACGACGGCCCCGCCACACGAAAAATGCGCGGCCATCGCCGCATCGGCAACGCGATATGCCGACGCATCGCGTCGTGGCGTCAACGACGCATCGACTCTCATATTTCGGATATCGAATCATATTTTCAGAGGCCGATCGAGTACGATGCAATCCCCGTTCCCGCCCGTCCCGGCACGTGCCCAGATAGTGACATCGCGTACCAGCATGTTTCTGTCAACAGTGACAGCTACCGGCGCTCCGGACGTTCGCATACGCTTGGCACGCTCGCGATCCCACAAGGACTCGGGCCCGACAACGTCGCAACTCCTTAAAAGGACACTCGATGAACAGGACCGCCAAATTTGCACTTACCCTCTCCCCGCTGTGCAGGCGACTTGCCTGCGCGTGGCCGCTCGTCGTCGCCGCCGGCGTGGCGCACGGCGCGACGGATTGGGTCGATACGCATACGAAAGCCTTTCTGACCAGCCCGCAGGTCCAGGCGATGGCCAGCAGCACCAACCGGGCCAGCGCCGAACTGGCCGCCGGCACGAGCACCCACGTCGTCGTCAGCCTCAAGCTGCGCAATGAAGCGCAACTGCAGGCGCTGGCGCGCGACGTCAACAATCCGCACAGCGCGCAATACCGGCACTTCCTGACGAGCGCTCAGTTCCTCGCGAACTACGCGCCGACGGATGCGCAGGTGAAGGCCGTCACCGACTACCTGCGCAAGAGCGGCTTCATCGACATCACCGTCTCGCCGAATCGCCAGCTCGTGTCCGCGCGCGGCACGGCGGGCTCGGTCAAGACGGCGTTCAACACGCCGCTCGTCCACTTCCAGTACGCGGGCCGTTCGGGCTTCGCCAATGCGGCGTCGGCACAAGTGCCGCGCGCGCTCGGCGCAATCGTCGGCTCGGTACTCGGGCTGCAGAACGTGGCGGGCGCCCGGCCGCTCCTGAAGATCGGCGCGATCTCGAAACCGAAGGCCCTCGCGGCGGGCACGGCGACCGGCCACTCGCCGACCGAATTCCCGGCGCTCTATGACGCGACCAGCGTACCGACCGCCGCGAACGCCACGGTCGGCATCATGACGATCGGCGGCGTATCGCAGGCGCTGCAGGATCTGCAGCAGTTCACGAGCGCGAACGGCTACGCGACCGTCAACACGCAGACCATCCAGACCAACGGCTCCGGCGGCAACTACAGTGACGATCAGGAAGGCCAGGGCGAGTGGGATCTCGACAGCCAGTCGATCGTCGGCGCGGCGGGCGGCCAGGTCGGCCAGTTGATCTTCTACATGGCCGATGCCGGCGCGTCGGGCAACACCGGACTCACGCAGGCGTTCAACCAGGCCGTGTCGGACAACGTCGCGAAGGTGATCAACGTGTCGCTCGGCTGGTGCGAAACCGACGCGAACGCGGACGGCACGCTCAACGCGGAAGAACAGATCTTCACGCAGGCCGTCGCGCAGGGCCAGACGTTCTCAGTCTCGTCGGGCGACGAAGGCGTGTACGAATGCAACAACCGCGGCTATCCGGACGGTTCGAACTACTCGGTGTCGTGGCCCGCCTCGTCGCCGCATGTCCTCGCGATCGGCGGCACGACGCTGCTGACGACGTCGAGCAATGCGTTCTCGAGCGAAACGGTGTGGAACGAGGGTCTCGACGGCAACGGCAAGCTATGGTCAACCGGCGGCGGCGTCAGCACGATCACGCCGAACCCGTCGTGGCAATCGGGCAGCAACCGTCAGTTGCCGGACGTCTCGTTCGACGCCGCGCAGAGCACGGGCGCGCTGGTGTACAACTACGGCCAGATCCAGCAGATCGGCGGCACCAGCCTCGCGGCGCCGCTGTTCACCGGCTTCTGGGCGCGTATCCTGTCCGCGAACGGCACGGGCGTGGGCTTCCCCGCCGCGGCGTTCTACAACACGATTCCGTCCACTCCGTCGCTGGTGCGCTACGACGTGGTATCCGGCAACAACGGCTACCAGGGCTACGGCTATAACGCCGGGCCGGGCTGGGATTACCCGACGGGATGGGGCAGCATCGACATCGCGAAGCTCAATCAGCTGATCCAGGCAGGCAACTTCAAGTAAGCCGCCGGTGAGGCCGCGTGCGCCGTGCCGCGCGGTGGCACGGCGCACGCGCGGCAGTCGCCGCGCCGGCCTCACCGCACCGCGCGCTTCGCGTGGCGGCCGCGCAGCCATTCGAGCGCGAGCAGCAGGCTCGTCGAAAAAATGATCAGGATCGTCGCGAGCGCGGCGATCGTCGGACTGATGTTCTCGCGAATGCCGGTGAACATCTGGCGCGGCAGCGTCGTCTGGTCCGCGCCGGCGAGAAACAGCGTCACCACCACTTCGTCGAACGACGTCGCGAATGCGAACAGCGCGCCGGACATCACGCCGGGCGCGATCACGGGCAGCGTGACGCGGAAGAAGGTCGTCACCGGATGCGCGCCGAGCGACAGGCTCGCCCGCACCAGATTCTGATTGAAGCCCTGCAGCGTCGCCGCCACCGTCGTCACCACGAACGGCACGCCGAGCGCCGCGTGCGCGCAGATCAGCCCGGTATAGGTATTCGCGAGTCCGAGCGGCGCGAAGAACAGGTACATGCCGACGCCCACCACCACCACCGGCACGATCATCGGCGACAGCAGCACCGCCATCAGCACGCCCTTGCCGCGAAACTCGGCGTGGGTGAGGCCGATCGCGGCCAGCGTGCCGAGCACCGTGGCCAGCACGGTCGCCGCCGGCGCGACGATGAAGCTGTTCTTCGCCGCCATCCGCCATTCGTCCGACGCGATCAGGTTCTCGTACCAGCGCATCGAGAAGCTCGGAATCGGGTACACGAGGAAGGTGCTCGACGAAAACGACAGCGGGACGATCGCGAGCACGGGCAGGATCAGGTACAGCAGCGTCAGCACGACAAGCACGCGCAGCGCGACGTACCAGACGCGCTCGACGAGCGACTGGTGCGGCGCAAAGAACGGTTTCGCAAGCAGTTTCATGGTCGATCCTCGATTCGTCGCGGCGGCCTCAGCCGAGGCTCAGCTGCGATCGCGTGAAGCGGCCGTAGATCGCGTACAGCACGAGCGTCGCGGCCAGCAGCAGCCCGCCGAGCGCGCAGGCCATCCCCCAGTTGATCGTTACGTTCGTGAAGTACGCGACGTAGTAGCTCACCATCTGATCGTTCGGGCCGCCGAGCAGCGCGGGCGTGATGTAGTAGCCGATCGCCAGGATGAACACCAGCAGCGCGCCCGCGCCGACGCCCGGATAGGTCTGCGGCACGTACACCCGCCAGAACGCCGCGAACGGATGGCTGCCCAGCGACACCGCCGCGCGCTGATAGGTCGGCGGAATCGATTTCATCACGCTGTAGAGCGGCAGGATCATGAACGGCAGCAGGATGTGCGTCATCGAGATGTAGACGCCGACCCGGTTGAACAGCAGCGACAGCGGCTGGTCGATCAGCCCGCTGCCGATCAGCGCGCGATTGACGAGCCCCTCGTTCTGCAGCAGCACGATCCACGCGGCCACCCGCACCAGCACCGACGTCCAGAACGGAATCAGCACGAGAATCATCGCGAGATTCGCGCGCCGTTCCGGCAGCGTCGAGATCCAGTACGCGAGCGGATAGCCGAGCGCGAGCGCGAACAGCGTGACCGCGCAGCCGATCAGCAGCGTGCGGCCGAAGATCGCCAGATAGATCGACTGGTCCGGGTCGGCCCGCACGATGCGGCCGAAGCCGTCCTGCTTGTGATCGAGCGACGCGAGCAGATAGAACGGCGAATAGCGGCCGCTGTTCTTCGCGATCGCCTGCCAGTAGGCCGGATCGCCCCAGCGCCCGTCGAGATCGAGCAGCTTCGCGCGGGTTTGCGCGGGCGTGAGCGCGACATGCGCGTCGCCGGCGAGCGGCATCGCGCGCGCCGTCTTGGCGACCAGCGAGCGGTAACCGGGAATCTCGGTGTTGAGGCGCCGCGCCAGCGCGCCCATCGCATCGCTGTCGGCCACCGCGGTCATGTCGGCGGCGAGCGCCGCGTAGGCCGCATCGGCGGGCGCCGCCCGACGATCCCAGCCGGCCAGCGCCGCGACTGTCTGCGGCAGCGCCGCCGCGATCTCCGGGTTCTGCACCGCGCGCGTCAGCAGCGCGCCGATCGGCACCACGAAGATCAGCAGCAGGAACACCGCGAGCGGCGCAACCAGCAGCAGCGCCATCGCGCGCTTGCGGGCTTCGGCGGCTTTCAGCTCGCGTTTCAGCGAGGGAATCGGGTGCATCGACTGAATGGCGGTCGTCATCGTCTTCAACGGTTGTCGCCGGCCGCGGCGGTCGCGGCCGGCTTCGCATCGCGCGGCCGGGCCGCCTTTACCTGGTCGCCCACGCGGTGAAGCGCTGCTCCAGTTCGTCGCTGTGATCGGTCCAGAAACCGATATCCTGCAGCACCGCGTTCTTGCCGTTCGCCGGCGAGTTCGGCAGATTGGCCAGCGTCTTCGCATCGAGCGCCTTGATCGCCGCGACGTTCGACGGGCCGTACGCGATGTTCTGCGCATAGGTCTGCTGCGGCTTCTGCGTCAGCGAATACGCGATGTACTGCTCCGCGAGCGCCTTGTTCGGCGAGCCCTTCGGAATCGCCCAGTAGTCGAGGTCGTAGATGCTGCCGTTCCACACCACCTTGAGGTTCTTGCCTTCCTTCTGCGCGGCGTCGATCCGTCCGTTGTACGCGGTCGACATCGTCACGTCGCCCGCGACCAGGAATTGCGGCGGCTGCGCGCCCGCCTCCCACCACTGGATGTTGGGCTTCAACTGATCGAGCTTCTTGAACGCGCGATCCTGGCCGGCTTTCGTGCCGAGCACCTTGTACACGTCCTTCGGCGCGACGCCGTCCGCCATCAACGCGAATTCGAGGTTGTAGCGCGCGCCCTTGCGCATGCCGCGCTTGCCCGGGAATTTCTTCACGTCCCAGAAATCGGCCCAGCTCGCAGGCGCCGATTTCAGTTTGTCCGCGTTGTACGCCAGCGCGGTCGACCACACGAAGAATCCGACGCCGCAGGTTTGCGGCGCCTCGGGAATCAGATCGGACTTCTTCGCGATCTTCGACCAGTCGAGCTTCTCGTAGAGCCCTTCGTCGCAGCCGCGGTTCAGGTCGCCCGATTCGACCTCGACGACGTCCCAGTTCACGTGCTTCGCCTCGACCATCGCCTTCACCTTGGCCTGCTCGCCGTTGTATTCGACGGCCGTGACCTTGTTGCCGGTGGTTTTCTCGAACGGCTGGTTGAACGCGACTTTCTGCGCGTCGCCGTTCGCGCCGCCGAAATTGACGACGGTCAGCTCGGCGGCGAGCGCGCTCGATCCGAATGCGGCAAGCGCGAGCGCAACGGCGGCACGGCGCGGCGTGAAGAATGCTGGCTTCATGGTGATTCCTCTAGTGACGGAGAAGATGCGGTTGTTATCGCGCGGCGCACGGCGGGGCGACCCGATCCATTCACGCGAAGATACGCAGATGCTCGGGTTCGAATTCGAGCGCGACCGGCGCGCCCGGAGAAAACGCGTTGAGCGCGCCGGTGCCCAGCGGCACCTTGACGAAGCATTCGTCCTGCCCCGGCAGCGCGCAGCGCATCCGCACGTGATCGCCGAAATAGATCAGACTGCGCGCTTCGCCGGTCAACGCATTGGCGGCCGCGCCGCCGGACGCGCGCGGCCGCGCCGCGACGCTCATCCGCTCGGGACGGATGCAGGCGATCGCGCGCGCGCCCGCCTGCGCGTTGCCGACGTTGCGGCCCACGAGCCGCGTGCCGTCGTCGAGGCGCAGCTCGCAGAATTCGCCGTCGACGCGCGCCACGGTGCCGCGCAGCCGGTTGCTGTCGCCGATGAAGTTCGCGACGAATTCGTTGCACGGCGATTCGTACAGCCGATCGACGGTATCGAGCTGCTGCACGATGCCCTTGTCGAACACCGCGACGCGATCGGACATCGTGAGCGCCTCGCCCTGATCGTGCGTCACATAGACGAAGGTCAGCCCGAGCTTCTCGTGCAGCGCTTTCAGCTCGTACTGCATGTGTTCGCGCAACTGCTTGTCGAGCGCGCCCAGCGGCTCGTCCATCAGCACCAGCTTCGGTTCGAACACGAGCGCGCGCGCAAGCGCGATCCGCTGCTGCTGGCCGCCCGACAGCTGCGCCGGATAGCGCTTCGCGAAGCGCTCCATCTGCACCATCCGCAGCGCCGTCGCCACGCGATCCGCGCGTTCGGCGGCGGACCGCCTGCGCACCGACAGCGGATAGTCGACGTTCTGCTCGACGCTCAGGTGCGGAAACAGCGCGTAGTTCTGGAACACCATGCCGATGTTGCGCTTGTGCGGCGGCACGTGATTGAGCAGTTCGCCGTCGAGGCGGATCTCGCCGCCGGTCGGAAACTCGAAGCCCGCGAGCATCATCAGGCAGGTGGTCTTGCCGGAACCCGACGGCCCGAGCAAGGTCAGGAATTCCCCGCGCCGGATGTCCAGGTCGAGCGACTTGACGACCAGCGTCTCGCCGTCATACGTCTTCCGCACGCCGCGAAAGCTGACGATCACCTCATCGTTTTCCATCGTGCGAATCCCCTGTCCTGGCCGAGCAATTTTCGAGATGCGATTCACTATAAGCCGCACACGGTTCTACAATAGGGAGCCATTTCAATATTCCGGGTAGAACCACTTTGGACACCGTGATCCTCTCCGACTGGCTGACCGCGCGGCTGGAACGCGGGTCCGCCGAGCCGATGTACCGACAGTTGCTGCGGCTCATGCAGCAGGCGATCCTGACGGGCGAACTGGCGCCCGGCACCAAGCTGCCCAGCTCGCGCACGCTCGCCGCCGATCTCGCGATCGCGCGCAACACCGTGCTGCACGTGTACGACCAGTTGACCGCCGAGGGTTACGTGCTGACCACGACGGGCAGCGGCACCTACGTCGCCGACACCCGCCCGGACGCCGCCGCGCTGCTCGCGCAGACCGCCGCCCCGCTACGCGTCGCCGGCGATGCCGCGTCCCGGCAAGGCGAGCGCGGCAGCCTGTCGGCGCGTGGCCGCCAGTTGATCGAGCATGCGGGGGTTTCGCGCCGGCAATGGGGCGCATTCATGCCGGGCGTGCCCGACGTCGCCGAATTTCCGGCGCGCACCTGGAGCCGCCTGCAGGCGCGCTTGTGGAAGGAGGCCAATCCGGATCTGCTGACCTACGCGCCGGGCGGCGGCTACCGGCCGCTGCGGCGCGCGCTGTCCGACTACCTGCGGGTCGCCCGCTCCGTCAAATGCTCGCCCGATCAGGTCATCATCACGACCGGCATTCATCAGTCGATTGACCTCGCGGTGCGCCTGCTCGCGGACGTGGGCGATCGCGCGTGGGTGGAAGAGCCGTGCTACTGGGGGGTGCGCAGCGTGCTGCAGGCCGCGGGACTGGCGCTGTCGCCGGTGCCGGTCGACCAGGAAGGTCTCGCGCCGCGCGCGCAGGACATGCAGTCGCCGCCGCGTCTTGCGCTCGTCACGCCGTCGCACCAGTACCCGCTGGGCATGGTGATGAGCCTCGCGCGGCGCCGGATGCTGCTCGAATATGCGCGACAGCATCAATGCTGGATCATCGAGGACGACTACGACAGCGAATTCCGCTACGGCAGCCGGCCGCTCGCGTCGCTGCAGGGGCTCGACGATGCCGGACGCGTGATCTACGTCGGCAGTCTCGGCAAGATGCTGTTCCCGGGGCTGCGGCTCGGCTACATGGTCGTGCCCGAACATCTGATCGAGACGTTCAGGACCGGGCTGTCGGAGTTGTATCGGGAAGGCCAGCTGATGCAGCAGGCGGTGCTGGCGGAATTCATCATGGACGGCTACCTGACGTCGCACGTCCGCAGGATGCGTGCGCTGTACGGCGAGCGGCGGCAGTTGCTGATCGACGCGATTCACGCGCGCTTCGGCGAAGCGCTGCCGGTCATGGGCGACGAAGCGGGCCTGCATCTGGTACTGGGCTTGCCCGAGCGCAGCAACGATCGCGCGGTGACGCAGGCGGCGTTCGATGCGGGCGTGATCGTACGGCCGCTCACCACCTACTACAGCCAGGCGGAGACCGCGCGGGCGGGCCTGCTGCTCGGCTACGCGTGCGTGCCAAACGAACGGATCGCACCCGCGTTCGATACGCTTGCCCGCACGATCGAAGCGCACCTGCCGCGCGCCGCGACCCGCGCGGCCTGAATGCCCACGCGCGGCAGCGACGCCGCCGCGCGCTACTGCGTGCGGGTGGCGGCGCTGCCGCGATCGAGCGACGCGGCGCGCAGCGCTTCACCCGGTTCGGTGAAATAGCGCTGCCTCAACTGCGCGACCTGCGCGTCGCGATCCTGCGGCGCCAGCCCCTGCGCATCGATCTGCGCGCGCTGAGCCGCGTAGTCGTCGTATTTCGCCTGCCACGCGTTGTCGTCCTTCTGCATTTGCGCGACCCGCTGCGCCGCCTCCGGCCCGAGCGACTGCGCGATCTGCGCGCGCATCTCGTCGGGCGTCGCGCCCGACTTCTGCAGTTGAGCGATCTGCGCGACCGCATTCTGCTGCTGTTTCAGCCGCGCCTGCTCCGCGCGGATTTCCGGCGGCAGTTGCTGATCGAGCGCCGCGAGACGCTCGGTCTTCTGCGCATCCGTCAGCGATGCATCCTGCACGATCCTGAGTCGGGCGAGATCGTAGCGTTGCTGTTGCTGCTCCGCGCCGAAGAACGGCTCGGCCCAGTCGCCGAGCGTGCGGCTCGCGAGCGACATCCGCGCGTCGAGCGCGAGCTGCAGCGCCGAGGTATCGAGCTTGTTGGGCACGCCGCCGCCGTCGGGCAGCTTCGACAGCTCGGCAAGGTAGCGTCCGTAGCGCTGCCAGACATCGAGCGCTTCCGGCTGCGCGACCGTACCGTCGAGCTGCGCGGCGATCTCGCGCTTCACGAGCGCATCGAGCGCCGCGGGCGTCAGATCGCTTTGCGCGGTCAGACAGTAATCGAAGAAATCGCGCACGGCTCGCGCCTTCGCGAGATGGCCGTGCGCATCGAGCGGCAGGCGCGGCGCCGTGGACCCGGCGAGCGAAGCGGGCAATGCGCCCACGCCGGACACCGGGCCGGCGCCCGCCGTCGGCGCCGGCCCGGCGGTGACGGCGCCGGCGCCATCGCTCGCCGGCGCCGCGGCGGGGGGTTTCGATACACCGACGACATACCACGCCGCCCCCGCCGCCAACAGCCCCGCCGCCGCATAGAGCGCGCCGCGGCGCGCCAGACCCCGACCTGCTTCACCTGCCATGGATTACACGCCCTGATTCTTGAGCCGGTTCGCGTGCGCGCGAATCACGGCGACCGGATCTTCCGCATTCGCGCCGCGCACGCCGAGCAACTGATTGATTTCGTCGAGATGATTCCATTTGTAGCTCGTGCTGATCACCTGACCGTACAGCGAGCTGCAGCGCGACACCAGCCCGTCGTTCGCGCCGGAGTTGCGATTGATCATCACCGTGCCGGTGGCGAACAGCGCAAGCGTCGACGGATCGAGTACGTTCGCGGGATCGACGAGCGGAATCGTGCTGGTATCGGTCGCGCCCGTCACGCCGAGCAGCGAAATCGTCGGCTGGATCGCCGTGCCGCCCCACGAGTAGAGCAGATGCGTATTGCCGCCGACCGTTTCCGTCGCGGCGCCCGTGCGGCACGATCCCGGCGCGCCGAGGCCCGCGCTCGGATAGTTCTGGTTGAAGACCGCCGCCTGCGACGTTTCGAGCGCGCCGAGCGCGGCGATCGCATCCTGGTTCGTGTTGTGCGTGCTGTTCGTCAGCACCCCGAAGATATTGGCGAACCCGGCCAGCACCGACGACGACAGGCCGGTCGGATCGAGCTTCAGCAGCGCCTGGACGAAGTCCGCGAACTCCGAGCCGCGATGCGGCGTGCCGATCGTCGTGACCGACGCGACGAGCTGCGGCGCGACGGCCGCGACATAGCGCGACGTCAGGCCGCCCTGGCTGTGGCCGACCAGATTCACCTTGGTGGCGCCCGTCGCCGCGAGCACCTGCTTCACGTACGCGAGCAACTGTTCGCCGCGGCCGTTCGGGCCGTCATCGCTCTGGAAACCGGAGAGATTCGCGACATAGACCGTCGCGCCATGAGCCTGCAGGTCTTCCTGGATGCCGTACCAGTACTCGAGTACGCCCACGTATTTGTCGGTGCCCGTCAGACCGTGTACCAAGATGATCGGATACTTGGTCGCCGCGTAGCTGTCCGTCGCGGCTGTCGCCGCGACCGCGGCCTGCGGCGCCGCCAGCGACAGGAACGCCACCGCGCCCGCCATCGGCGCCGTGCTCATCGCACACGCCACCGCACCTGCCACCACCCTTGCTCGTATCGATCTGGCCATCTTCATCTCCGTGTATTGGTCTCGTTCAGTCCGGCAGGCATGACATTGTTTGACGATTAAAACGAACGCCCGTGCGCCGACTGACGGAGTGAAGCACGACTAACGAATTCCCGCTGTCGTTTAGACACGGCTCTCTAATCCATTGACGAAGGCGGCGTCACCGGGCGGTGCGCCGCCTTCCCTCACGCATGCTGCGCTGCGATGCTAGCATGCGGGCCCGTCAGAGCTTTGTGCTCAAGCGCACCCAGGCGGTCCGTCCCGGTTCCATCAGCGGCGTGTTCGCGGGATAGCCGAAGCCGGCGTTGCCCGCGAGGTTCAGGTGCTCCGCATAAGCCTTGTCGAGCACGTTGTCGATGCCGACGGTGATCTGCACGGCCTTGTTCACCTTGTACTGCGCGTGCAGCGACAGCACCCCGAAACCGGCGCTCGGGCCGAAGTCCTTGCCGACCACGTTGCCCTCATTCAGTGCATAGCGATGCTGCGACGCAACCACGCGCCACAGCCCGCCCGCCGACCACGCGCCCCGCGTGTACTCGATGCCGATTCGCGCCTCGAGCGGCGGCATTTGCGGCAGCGGCGCGCCGGTGTCCGCGTTGCGGCCCCACGCATACGCGAGCGACGTGTCGAACCGCCACGGCGCCGCCGGGCGCCACGATGCCCCCAGTTCGCCGCCCATGATCTGCGCGTTCACGTTGGTCGCCCGCGTCGTCGCGCCCATCATGCCGGCCGCGTAGTCGAACAGGATGAAGTCCTGCACGTAGCCGGCATAGGCGGAGATCCATGCGTCGAGACGGCCGGTCTTGTATTGCGCGCCGATATCCAGCTGCGTCGTCTTCTCCGGCCTGATCGCGGTGAATGCGTTCACCGAGCCGAGCGGCCCGCGCTTCGCGGAGAACAGCTCCCAGTAATCGGGGAAGCGTTCGGTATGGCCGACGCCCGCGTACCACGTCACCGGCCACACCGCGAGATCGCGTTCGTAGCGGACGAAGCCGCTCGGCAGCACGCGGCCGCGCGCGTCGTCGAAGGTGGGATTGGGCATCCGCATCATCATCGCGCTCGCCGTCGCCCGTCGATCGGTCGCGCTCGCGTAATCGATCCGGGCGCCGCCGATCACGCGCGACGTTTCGCTCGCATACCAGGTCAGCTCGCCGAACGCGCCCGCGTTCCACATGTTCGCCTGCGGATTCCACGGCTTGTCGCCGTAGTCCTGCCGTCCCATCGCCGAGCGCGAATCGAGCCGGTTCGACTGCGCGTCCACGCCCGTCACGAGCTTGAAGTCGTCCGCGAAGCGCAGCGTGGCGGCCACGCGCGCGCCCAGCGTGCGGCGCCGCACTTCGGACGCCATCCGCATCGGCATGCTGCTGGTCGGATCGGGGCTGCGCAGCGTGTAGTTGTCCATCACGTGATCGGCTTCGTTGTAATACACCTGCGCTTCGATGCGATCGAGCACGTCGCCGATATGCTGCTTGTCGAACTTCAGGCCGAAGGTCTCGCGCCGGAAGTGCGCGCCGTCCATCCCGCGTCCCGCGTAGCGCGCATAACCGTCGCCGGTGCCGGCCGTCAGTTCGACGCGGGTGTGGTCGTCGGGCGTCCAGCCGAACGCGGCATCCGCATTCCATTTGTCCCATTGCGACGGCACGGTATTGCCGTTGCCGTCCTTGTAGTCCTGCGCGTGCGCATGGTTCGCCGTCACCCGGCCGTAGAAATCCGGCGTGCCGGCCGCGACGTCGAGGTTCTGGTCATTGCGCCCGAACGAGCCGCCGACGAGGCTGCCGTCGAAGCGCATGCCGGCCGTCTTGAAACGCGGCGTCACGCGCTCGAACAACACGGTGCCCGCCGATGCGCCCGGACCGTACAGCACGGTTTGCGGGCCCTTGATGACCGTCACCTTGTCGTAGCTCTCCGGCGCGATGTAGGAGGTCGGCGCATCCATTCGGCCCGGGCACGCGCCGAGTGTCGACATGCCGTTCGCGACGACGTTCAGCCGCGAGCCGAACATGCCGCGCAGCACCAGGTCGCCGTTGGTGCCGCCGCTGCGGATCGCCGCGAAGCCCGGAATGGTTTTCAGATAATCGGCGCCGTCGCTCGCGGGCAGCGGCTGGCGCGGGGTTTTCGGATCGGTGACGACGACCAGCGGTGTCGCGTCGGGCGACGCCACGACCTCGATGGCGGGCGACACCGGCGCTTCGACGAGCGTCGTGTCGTCGTGGGCCGCCCCGCGCGCGCCGGACTGAGCGGCCGCCGGCGCGACGTGAAGAAACGCACCGGCGGCGAGCGCGGGCATCGTGACGCCGAGCAGGCGGCGGTAGCGGCGCGCATGCGCGGTGCGGGCGGCGCGCGTGGGCCGCAATGAACTGGAATACATGAATCGACACCCAAAAGACGCCCCTGCGCGCGATGCGGACATCGAACGAAAACAGGAGCTGCATGAACGAAATGACGGAAAACGCGTTCAGGCGTCTTGAGGGGGTGCGCGCGGATACGCGCGCGGGTAGCGGCCCGCCCTCGGCGCGGCCGCGAGTCGAACGGGCGCCTCGGCCGCATCCGGCGGCGCCGCGGCGCGCCAGTCCGATGCCGCGCCGCCGAGCGCCGGCGTGTGCGCGAAGAAGCCGCAATAGCCGCACGCATCGAGGTGCAGCGCATGATGCGCGGCGCCGCCATGGGTTGCGCCGCCATGTTCCGCGCTGCATATCGCCGCATCGGGCAGCGCGGAGGCGCGCACACGCGCCTGCGAGACGAGCGGCGCGGCGATCGCGAACCAGATCGTCAGCATGCCCAGCCAGGCAGTCAGTGTGCGGAAGCGGTACAGCATCAACGGGAATAGGCGGCAACGTGTAAGGCAGCCGGAATGTTACCGAAAGGCTGCCCACGTGGATAGCGTCAATCCGCCCGATCGACGTGGCGGCGGCGCCTGGTTGCGCGAGCAACCAGGCGCCGCCCGGACGGCATCGGGACCGCCTAGGTCATGCGACGCAGCGTCGCATCCCGTTTGATCAAGTGATGCCAGAGTGCGGCGAGCGCGTGCAGGCCGATCACGTAATAGAACAGGTTGCCGATGAACAGATGAGCGGCCTTGATCGTCGGCCGCAGTTCGGGGTTCGGGCCGAACAGCGTGAACGACCCGTTCAGCCATGCGAGCGTGACGGGCTTGCCGCCCATGTTCACGAACATGATGCCGAGCAGCGGCTGCGCGATGATGAACACGTACAGCGCAAGATGCGCGAGCTTCGCCAGCATCGAAAGCCATGCCGGCTGCGGCAGCGGATCGGGCACCCGGCTCACGAGCCGCCAGATCACGCGCAGCACCGACAGACCGAGCACCAGCGTGCCGGCCCAGTAATGCACGTTGCTCCACAGTACCCGGCTGTCGGTGCCCTTCGGCCCCCGGATCTCGATCGCGAGATACGCGAGCGCGACCAGCAGGAAAACCGCCCAGTGAAAAAATATCGCGGGCGCGCTGTAGCGCTCCCGCTTCGCGAGGATATTTCTCATCGTGCTTCTCTTTTCTGTTCCATGTATCGGGGGCAAGGCGGATACGATACGCCGCCGGCAACAATCCGGCGATTGCAGCGGCGCGGCGTGCTGCGTTCTCGCATCCCGTGGGGGTTCCGCCGCGGCAGCCGGCGGTCGCAAACCGGCCCGGCGAGAGCGAGTGCGCTATGCTCCGCGTAACGTGTACCGGGCGCGCCGCGCGCGTGGCCCCGCGCCATCCCATCGTGCCATGGAGGCCGCATGAAGAAGACCCACTTCGTCACCGCCTACCGATTGCTGGGCTGCGCGCTGATCCTGTCCGCGACCGGCTACAACCTCTCGCTGCGATGGAATACGCCGGGTTTTCGCCTGAGCAACTTCTTCAGCTACTTCACCCAGTTGAGCAATCTGTATGCCGCCGCCGTACTGCTGGCGGGCGCCTGGCTCATCGCACGGCCGCCGGCGCCGCGCCTCGAATCGGCACGCGGCGCGGCCGTGCTGTACATGTCCATCACCGGTATCGTCTACGAACTCCTGCTCGCGCACGCCGATTCGATCCTGCATACGACGCCGCCGTATACCAACTGGATCCTGCACCGGATCATGCCGGTCGTCGTGCTGCTCGACTGGCTCTACGTCGCCCCGCTCGTCCGGCTGCGCGGCAGCCACGTACTGCGCTGGCTGGCCTTTCCGATCGCGTATCTCGTCTATACGCTCGTGCGCGGGCCGCTCGTCGACTGGTATCCGTATCCGTTCGTCGATCCGCGCACGCACGGCTACATGAACGTCGTCTGGCATTGCGGCGCGATCACGCTCGGCGGCATCGCGTTCGCCGCGCTGGTGGTCTGGCTCGGCAACCGCCCGCGCGAACGGGCCATCCGGACCGGACAGGCGTGAGCCGTTCGTCGCGCGGCGGCCGACGGCGCGGCATCAACCGCCGCTGCGCGGCAGAAAGGCCAGCGGATCCACCGGCTTGCCGTTCTGGCGCACTTCGAACTCGAATGTCGAGCGGCCGCTCGCATCCGTCGCCATCTCCGCCACCGGCTGCCCCATGCTGACGGCGTCGCCCTCGTTGACCAGCAGCTTGCCGTTATGGCCGTACGAGGTGATCAGGCCGTTCTCGTGCTTGAGAATCACCAGCGGCCCGTATGCCGCGACGCCCGAGCCGGCATACACGACGCGGCCCGCCGCCGCCGCGCGCACCGTACGGTCGCTGCCGCGCGCGGCGATGACGATGCCCCGGCTGCCGCCGCTCGTGAAATTCGTCGTGACCGTGCCCTGCGCGGGCCACGCCAGCGTGGCCACGCTCGGCACCGGCGAGCCGAGCGTCGTGACGGCCGGAGGCGGAGCGACCCGCAGCACCTGGCCTTGCTTCACCATGTCGGTCGGCGCGAGGTGGTTCCAGTTCGCGACGTCCTGCGTACGCTGCCCGAAGGCGGCCGCGATGCTCGCCAGCGTATCGCCCGGATTCACCCGGTAGTAGCCGGCCAGCACGCCGGCCGTGCCCGTCGTGCCGGACGACGGCGCCGAACGGGCGGGTTGCCATGAATCGGTCCACGGCGTCATCGTGCAGGCGCCGACCAGCGCCGCGCCCACGGCGACGCACAGCACGCGCGCCATCTGGCTCGCGCGCGGAATTCCTGCGAAGCGTGTTCTTCTCAAGCATGCCTCCCTAGTTTCGCTTCATCACGACGGCCAGCCCGCGCATCCGGTCGCTCGCCGCCCCCGGCCGAGTCGGCCGGGTCCCTGTCGGACCGCGGACGACGTGTTCGGTTTCAGTCGCAAGGATTCCGGCTGCGCCGCACAACGACGCGGCGCGGTCCGTTCTCGATGGACAGGCGCTTCCCGGCGGCACACCGGGCTGGCGTCGGCAATCGCACGGCCGGAGCGCAGCCATCGCACGACCTGCGAGGCCAGGCAGATCATTCTCGCGCCGCCAGGCCCGGGGGCCGACGGTGCCGGCAAGGCCGGAGGCGGCCAGCGCGGTGAAGGTCCGCCTGCGATCGATCGTCGTCGGGGCGCCCAGCCGCGGCGCCAGGGCCGCCGGAATGATCGCACGGTCCGTTTCGGACGCTGCATGCCCGACGGATAGTACCCGCTCGATCGGGATTACGGAACACGTCGACCCTTGCCTATACTGGCTATTGTCGTGCCAGATCGCGACCGTTGCGATCCCGCCCCCTACCCGGATTTTTCCCGCCAGGAGCCTGACGATGAACAACGCGACGTTTCTCTCCGTCCAGATCAGCAGCGAGGATTTCGCCGGCTCGAAAACGCTGGTGGAATTGCTGAACGCGCACCTGGTGTATGCGACGGACGTCGCCGAGGCCGCCGATGCGCTGGTCCAATTGGCCAGCGTGGCGCGTCTGTCGAGCGGCGTACAGGCGAGCGTCGAATTGCCGGTAACGGCGCTCGAGCGCCTGCGCGACGCGCTGGATGTGCTGAGCGGATACGACGAGACCTGGCTGCTCGCGCTCGAGCCCAGTCACGCGCTGTTCAACGACATCGCCCGACGTCGGCGCCCGCTGCATTGATCCGGACCAATGCCGTCGGACGGCCGCCGCCCTGTACGGGTCGCCCTGATAAGCCCTCGGGCGGAGCGCTCCACGCAGATCACCCCGAAGCAGGCCGCCTTATGCAAGCCACCCTATGCAGGCCGCCCTATGCAGGCCGCCCTATGCAGGCCGCCCTATGCAGGCCGCCCTATGCAGGTCGCCCCAAAAAAGCATCAGCCCGCTCGTTCCGGGCGACGGAACAGCGGGCTGATGGGGTTTTGAACGTCAATGAATCGTCGCGTGGGCCTTGCGAGCCAGGAGCGACGGGACTGCCGCGTCAATTAATGACCCTTGTAGATCGGGGCGCCGTCGGCAATGCGCTTCACCTTGGCCGGTGCGCCGGCTTCGGCGGCGGCGGCGGGTTGCGCGCCATAACCGCTCGTATCGGCGTTCGCGACGCTTTGTTGCGGCTGGATGCGGGCTTGCGCAGCCTGGATTTCCGACGGGTAGTTGACGCGGTCGCCGTTGGGGTTGTAGCCCGCGGCGCGCAGTTGCACCAATTCGGCCTTCACCTGGGCGCGGGTCAACGGGCCGTTCGATTGTTGAGCGAACGCAACGGCGGGAACAGCGAGGACGGCAGCAGTAGCGACAGCAGCGATAAGCGATTTCATGATGAACCTCCGTGACTTTTTGGCTTCGCCGCACACACGATTGTCTGCAGCGATTGACTACAGTCTAGTCAGTTGGTCACCTAGGGAAAACCATGAAACAGCGAAAACACTGTTTCGCAGGCGATAACAATTGCGTTTAATGCCGGTATCAACCCTACTTATAACGTAGGAATTCGCAACAATTACCGCCTGCCTACCGCTTACGACCAGTTGGCGTGGAAGCTGCCCGGCTTGTCGGTACGCTCGAACGTGTGGGCACCGAAGAAGTCGCGCTGCGCCTGCACGAGATTGGCGGGCAGACGGGCCGACCGGTAGCTGTCGAAGTACGCGACCGCGGACGCGAACGCCGGCACCGGCACCCCGGCCTTCACCGCGGCGATCACCACGTCGCGCAGTGCCGCCTGGTAGTTCGCGGCGATGTCCTGGAAATACGGATCGAGCAGCAGATTCGCCAGGGCCGGATTTTTCTCGTAGGCGTCGGTGATCTTTTGCAGGAATCGCGCGCGGATGATGCAGCCCGCGCGGAAGATCTTCGCAATCGTGCCGAGATCCAGCTTCCAGCCGTATTCCTTCGAGGCCGTGTCGAGCTGCGCGAAGCCCTGCGCGTAGGAAATCACCTTGCTGAAGTACAGCGCGCGGCGCACCGCTTCGACGAATGCCGCGCGATCGCCCGCGAGCGGCGCCGGCGCCGGGCCGGTCAGCACCCGGCTGGCCGCGACCCGCTGGTCCTTCAGCGACGACAGCACGCGCGCGAACACCGACTCCGTGATCAACGGCAGCGGCACGCCCAGATCGAGCGCATTCTGGCTGGTCCACTTGCCGGTGCCCTTCTGGGCCGCGCGGTCGAGGATCACGTCGACCAGATACTCGCCGGTCTCGTCGTCCTTCTTGTCGAAGATCTTCGACGTGATCTCCATCAGGTAGCTGTCGAGCTCGCCCTGGTTCCAATCGGTGTAGACCTTGCCGAGTTCCTCGTTCGTCAGCCCCGCGACCTGCTTCAGCACCGCATAGCTTTCGGCGATCAGTTGCATGTCGCCGTACTCGATGCCGTTGTGCACCATCTTCACGTAGTGACCCGCGCCGTCCGGCCCCATGTACGCAACGCACGGCTCGCCGTCCGACGGCGCCTTCGCGGCGATCTGCTTGAGGATCGGCTCGACCAGGTCATACGCATCGCGCTGGCCGCCGGGCATGATCGACGGGCCGCGCAACGCGCCTTCCTCACCGCCCGACACGCCGGTGCCGATGAAATGCAGCCCCGACTGGGCAAGCTCCTGATTGCGGCGGATCGTATCGGTGAAATGCGTGTTGCCGCCGTCGATCAGCACGTCGCCCTTCTCGAGCAGCGGCTTGAGCGATGCGATCGTCGCATCGGTCGGCTCGCCCGCCTTCACCATCATCAGGATCCGGCGCGGGGTCTCGAGCGACGCGACGAACGCTTCGAGCGTATAGGTCGGCACCAGCTGGCGGTCGGGAAATTCGGCGATCAGTTCATCGGTTTTCTCGCGGCTGCGGTTGTAGACCGACACCGCGTAACCACGGCTTTCGATATTCAAGGCCAGATTGCGGCCCATCACCGCCAGTCCGACCACACCGATTGCTTGTTTGCCCATTATTCAATTCTCCGGATAAAAACAGGGCGCGACTCACAGGAGCCGCGCGCACAGGCGAAAGGATAAGGGAAACTGTCCGGCGGCGCTGCTTCGCGCTCACTTGCCACGTGCCGGCGCGACCTTGCGGAATACCACGCTCAGGTTGTTCGCGGGCATCTGCGCGATTTTTTCGATGCTCAAGCCCGCCGCCCGGCCCAGTTCGACGACCGCCTCCAGATCGCGCACGCCCCACGCCGGATCGCGTCCGCGCAGTTGCGCGTCGAACTGCGCGTTCGACGGCGACGTATGCTCGCCGCCGCGCCGGTACGGGCCGTACAGGACCAGCACGCCCGCGTCGCCGAGCAGCCGCGCAGCACCCGCGAACAATGCCTCGGCGGCCTGCCACGGCGCGATGTGGATCATGTTGATGCAGACGATCGCCTCGACCGCGTCGAGCGGCCAGCGCGGCGCGCGCACATCGAGCGCCAGCGGCACGCGCAGGTTCGGCAGCGCGGCCTCGTCGGCCCAGGCGGCGATCGACGCACGGGCGGCGGGATCGGCGTCGGTCGGCTGCCAGTCGAGATGCGGCAGCGCCGCAGCGAAATGCACCGCATGCTGCCCCGTGCCGCTGGCGATTTCCAGCACCGTGCCCTGTTCAGGCAGGACGGCGCGCAGCACCTCGAGAATCGGCTCGCGGTTGCGTTCCGCGGCGGGCGCCCATTGGCGCGGGGAAGCATCGGTCGGCATGGCTATCCGAATGGGTTGCTAGGATTCGAGCGGCCAAGCGCCGTGCGACGCGAGCCCGATGCGGCCGGCCAGCGCGTCCAGCGCCGAGCCGCACGACGCCTCGACCTTAAGCGCCAGCAGCGGATCGGCGCGCGTCCGCCCGAGATTGAGCGCCGCGATCGGCTTGCGCTGCTGGTCCGCCCACACGCAGAAGCGATAGCCGGAGTACACCATCAGCGACGAACCGACGACCAGCATCGCGTCCGCCTCTTCCAGCGCGTGCGCGGCGGCCGCGACGCGCTCGCGCGGCACGTTCTCGCCGAAGAACACCACGGCCGGCTTCAGCGTCCCGCCGCAGATCGGACAGGCCGGCACCCGGAACACGTCGAGCGCGGCCCATTCCAGGTGCGCATCGCCGTCGGCCGCAGGCTCCGCCCGCACGTCGAGCAGTGCCGGATTCTCCGCTTCGAGCACCTGCTGGATCGCGGCGCGCGCATGCTGCGCGCCGCACGCGAGACAAGCCACGCCGTCGATGCCGCCGTGCAGCTCGATCACGTCCCGGCTGCCCGCGCGCTGGTGCAGGCCGTCGACATTCTGCGTGACGAGCCGTGCCACCCGTCCCGCCGATTCCAGCCGCGCCAGCGCCAGATGCGACGCGTTCGGCCGCGCCCGGCCGACCACCGGCCAGCCGAGCATGCTGCGCGCCCAGTAGCGCCGGCGCGCGGGTTCGGAGCCGAGAAATTCGTGCAGCTGGATCGGTTGCGAGCGCATCCATCGGCCGTCGCGGTCGCGATAGCCCGGAATGCCGGAATCGGTGCTGATGCCCGCGCCCGTCAGAACGAACAGACGCGGATGGCGCGCGACGAACGCGTGCAATGCGTCGAGCGCGGCGGGATCGATGGCGGCGGTTGCGTGGCGGGATGGGTCGGGGTCGGTCATGGCAGCGAGGGCTCGTCCGGCAGGATCAGCCGCTCCGGAACATGCGCGGTCTGCCTGCGTGCCGCCACATAATACAGAACGCCGGGCACGACGAGGCCGATGATCCACGAGATGTCGGTGCCGCCGAGCAGGTCGACGAGCGGGCCGGTGTAGAAGCCCGTCGCGATGAACGGCATCTGCACCAGCACGCCGATCACGTAGATCGAAATCCCTGCCTTGTTCCAGCGGCCGTAGCGGCCGTTCGGATCGTACAGCGCGGGCACGTCGTAGCGCTCCTTCGTGACGCAGTAGAAGTCGACGAGGTTGATCGCGCTCCACGGCGTGAAGAATGCGAGCAGGAACAGGATGAACGCGGAGAACTCTTTCAGGAACGCATGGCGGCCCGCCAGCGCGAGCCAAGCGACCGCGGCCACCATGGTCAGCACGTAGGCCGTCCGCGCCCGCAGCGAGATCTGGTTGCGCCCGGAAAAGCCCGTCACGATCGTCGCCACCGACATCACGCTGCCGTATGCATTGAGCGTCGTGATCGTCAGCTTGCCGAACGCGATCGCGAAATACAGCAGCGCCGCCGCCGCGCCGCTCGCGCCGAGGCTCACGATGAACTGCACCTCGTGCCCCGCGAACTGCTTGCCCGCCAGCGCCGCCGCGAGCACCCCGAACACCATCGACGCCTGCGCGCCGAGCACCGACCCGAGGCCGACCGCCCAGAACGTGCGGTGTGCGGGCGTCTCGCGCGGCAGATAGCGCGAATAGTCGGCCACGTACGGCCCGTAGGCGATCTGCCACGACGCGGACAGCGACATCGCCAGCAGAAAATCGGTCAGCGTGAAATGCCGGATCGCGAGCAGCGCGCCGACGTCGTGACCGGCCAGCAAGCGGCCGAACATGTAGACGAAGGCCACGATGCCGACCACGCTGGATACGCGGCCGAGCGCATGGATCATCCGGTAGCCGAACACCGCGAGCACCACGACGACCGAGATGAACGCGAGGATGCCGGCCACGTCGGCGACGCCGAGCAACTGCGCGAGCGCCTGACCGGCGAGCACCGTGCCGCTCGCCGAAAATCCGACGTACATCAGACACACCAGCACGAGCGGGATCACCGCGCCGTACACGCCGAACTGCACGCGGCTCGAGATCATCTGCGGCAAACCGAGCCGCGGCCCCTGCGCGCCGTGCAGCGCCATCACCGCACCCCCGAGCACCTGCCCGAGCGCGAGGCCGATCAGCGACCAGAACACGTCGCCGCCCAGCACGACGGCGAGCGCGCCCGTCACGATCGCGGTGATCTGCAGATTCGCGCCGAGCCATAGCGTGAACTGGCTGGACAGCTTGCCGTGGCGCTCGTGGTCCGGAATGTAGTCGATGGTGCGGCGCTCGCGCAGCGGTGCGGTGGAGGTATCGGGCATGGTGGCGATGGACGTGGTTCGGAGCGGAAGCGAAGTCCTCACCCTACCCGCGCCAAATTGTATAGACAACTCTTGTCGAGACCGGGTTTACACGCACTGATCCGGACCGTGCGAAGGCCGGCCCGGCATGCTGTCACCGCGTCGGCTCCCTGCGCCCACGGCACGCTGCACACGGCCGCACAACGCTCCGCGCCCATCCTGACGCCATCCGGGCCACAGCCGCGATACGCGCCACCGCGTGCGCAAACCGCCTTCCGCTTTCGGCCTCCGCCGCGTCGATGGACTGATAGTATGACATCCGTCCCCGTTGCTCCGATCGCGCCATTTGTCACCCAAGGTTAAAGGCCCCGATGCTGTTCGATTCCGCACGCCATGAAGCACTGACCCAGATCGACTGGGATGAGGGCATCGCCCGACAGACGATCGCGCGCATCGTCGCCGACACCCGAGCGAAGTTCGATCCCGAGACCTACTGGCCCGCTCATCCGCTGGACGACGAAGGCTCGACCGCCACCCTGACGCCGCTCTACCACGGCGCCGGCGGAGTGTTCTGGGCGCTGGCCTATCTCGAGTCGACCGGCGCGGCATCGCCCGGCGCCGATCTTCGGCCTCACTACGCCCCGCTGCTATCCCGCAATCGGGCGTGGCTGCAGGCGGATACCGGCCACCGGGCAATCTCGTCCTACCTGATGGGCGACACGCCGATCCTGATGCTCGACTACGGACGGCACCCGTCGGCGGCGCTCGCCGAGCGCATCGCGACGTTGATCGAGGCCAATCTGAACAACCCGACCCGGGAATTGATGTGGGGGTCGCCCGGCACGCTGCTTGCCGCCCGGTTCCTGCACGAGCGCGATGGCGACGCGCGCTGGGCGGAGCTGTTCCGGCGCACCGCGGACACGCTGTGGTCGGCGTTGCTGTGGTCGCCGGAGCATCACTGCCACTACTGGCGGCAAGATCTGTACGGCAGCCGATTCACCTTCCTCGACGGCGTGCACGGCTTCGTCGCGACCGCCGCGCCGCTGATCGCGGGGCGCCACCTGCTGGACGACGCGAGCTGGGAAAAATGGCGCGCATGCATCGTGAATACGATCGGCCGCACGGCCGTCAGCGAAGGCGGGCACGCCAACTGGCCCGTCATGCTCTACCCGGAGGACAATCGCGCGCCGGCGTGGCTGATGCAGTTCTGCCATGGTGCGCCGGGCTTCGTCATCTGCCTGGCGCAGATGCCCGACGCATCACTCGACGCGCTGCTGCAGGCGGCGGGCGAAGCGATCTGGGCAGCCGGTCCATTGCGGAAGGGATCGAATCTGTGCCACGGCACCGGCGGCAACGGATATGCGTTTCTGGCGCTGTATCGCCGCACGGGCGACGCCACTTGGCTGGACCGCGCACGCGCGTTCGCGATGCACGGCATCGCGCAGACCGACGCGGCGCAACGCCGGCATGGCCAGTTGCGCTACTCGCTTTGGACCGGCGACCCCGGCTTCGCGATCTTCCTGTGGGATTGCGTGCAGGGAACGGCTTCGTTCCCGACCTTGGATGTCTTCTATGGCGCCGCCGCGCGGTAACGCCTCGAATGGGGGCCGGGCTGCGGCGCGGGCGGCGGCAGCCGGCCCGCGAGATTGCAGTTAGACTGTCCGTCATGAACACATGCCGTTACTGCGAAAAAATCCGCGACGAATGGGATTGCCACGGAGAAACGTGCCGCAGGGCCATCGCCAAGGCCGTTCAGCGGCAGCGTGCCGGGCTGCCGATGGTGCCCAAAGTGATCCGCAACGAAGTGCCCGCCGACGCAACGACCAGCGAAGTGATTACCGTGCTGTCGCGCCAGCGCCTGCGCGCGCGCCGCGGCAACGAAGAGCGCCGCGAACGGAAGGAAGCGGAGTACGGCAGCGGCGAATGATGCCGGCGGGTACCGCTGCGCAATGCATGTCCGCCCTGGCCGACGCAGCGGCCTGACAAGATCGCCGCGCGGGTTCGCGATGCCGCGCGTCACCCGGTCTCGGCTGCCGGGATCATCGAGGCCGCTCAAGTCGCTGCGCCCCACACCACCACGTGCCGAAAAAAAACCCCGCCGCTCGGGGGAGTCGACGGGGCGAGTTATCGCAAAGCACGAGGATCAATCGACCTTGCGCGCGCCAATGCTCAGCGATGTCGGCATGATGAACAAGCACTTGGCGGGCGTTATGTATGCCAGCGCACACAACGTCGCGGCACGGCATCGGCCGGATCACCCTCTCCTATCGCCGCGAACATCCGGCGTTGCGCTCGCCCCAAGCTCGCCCGGCCGCCGTCCGGATCGATACCGATGCGGCCGGATTGCCCGCGGGCCTGCCAACCGCGCCATCCGGCAGCGAAAGGAAACGATGGACGGACTGTCGAATGCGGGACGCCCGGCGCGCGTACCGCCGGCGAGCCCCGCACCCGTCAATCCGCGCTCGGCGCGGTATCAGAACGGAATCGAAATGATCGCGCCGCCGCAGGCGCCGATGCACCACCCTTGTCCCGGGCCGCGATGATCCTGATAGTCGGGATGGTTGTATCCGGCCAACCGATCCCAGCTCGGCGTGGGAACGTAGATGACCAGATTGCCGTCGGGCTGGAATGCGAAGAAGGCGCCGTTGTTGCCCTGCGTATTGGTTTTCCAGATCGCGACGCCCGCATCGTTGTAGAGCACGAAGTTGCCGTCGTTCTGCATCCACGCCGACGTGACGCCCTTGCCCGCCGTGCCGCTATTCCAGATCGGCGCGCCGTTCTTGTAGAGCACCAGGTTGCCGTCCGCCTGCAGGATGAAGAAGTACTGGCCGGTCGTGTAACTGACGCCGGCGGTCAGCTTCGTATTCGCATAGAGAATCCGCGCTTCGTTCGACTGCATGCTCTTCACGTCGCTGGTCTTCGTGTCCCAGATCGGGCGCATCCAGTAGAACACGATATTCCCGTCATCCTGGACATTCAGGAACGAGTTCGGGCGTCCGGTCTTGATCACCCAGATCGGCCGATTATCGTCCGTATACAGCACGAAATTGCCGTCCGGCTGCATGACCGCGCGCGTCACGCCCTTGCCGTTCGTCTGCGCCTGCCAGACGGCCGCGCCGCCGGCCGTATACAGCACCAGGTTCCCATCCGATTTCTGGAGCGTCAGGCAATACTGGTTGTTGTCGGAACAGACCGATTGGCCGGCCAGCATCGTCACGCCCGGCTCAAGCCTCTTCGCCATCGCAAATGGCGATTGAAACAGCAAAGCACCCAACACAAGAAGGATTACTTTCTTCATGCAGCCCCCGTTTAGGCCAAACATTGATATAGATAATTGAAATGCGACCGTGAAAAATCATCGCGGCGCCATCTTACAGGGGCGTAATTCAATAAATCAAGTCAACGATTACTCAACTGACCATTCCATTTAATGCAATGACCTGCTTCCGCATAAAGGATGCCGCGTGGACGCTATCCTTTGAAATACCGGTTCTCGATGGGCGCAAACGTTGGAATCGAACCCGCGCACGCGATACTTCATTGCGAATTGGATAATGGAAATTTGAAAGCCGATACGCAGCGTATCTCGTGAATGCAAACGCACCCGTTCGGAGGGCGCGCTGGCGCCGTTGCGCATCCGTGAATATTTGCGTGCGCGAGCGTCGAGCCGCTGCCGGCCAACGGCGGGACACATCGTGCCCGGCGGGGCGGGCCATGGGCTCGCGCCGCGAAATTATCGATAACTTGTCCGCAAGTTGATGGGCGGACGGCCGCGGATGGGCCGGACGGGATGCCGCATGCCTTCGACGTCGGCCGCTTCCGCGACACCCGTCGTGCCGCGCGGCATCGGACTCAACCGGTCCGCAGCGGACATCCCGCCCATTCGACGCGCTCGCTCAGAGCGCGTCGTGACAGAGCACCATCATCCGCTGCACCATCGTGCTGGCGCCGTTGAGCTCCATCTCATTGGTGAACAGCGCCTGCACGCTCGACAGCCGAACCGCGACGCCCGCATTCAGCAAATCCTCGCTGGCGATCTTCAGCGCAAGCTGGCCGATGCGAACGCGGTCGAGCCAATGCATGTTCAGGTCATTCTTGCGCAGCCACTGACGGCAGCATTCGACCAGATGGTCCACCCGCCACTCTTGAGTCAGCGCGTACGATGCCGCCGCAATCGCCACGAGAAAACACAGCAAATCCGGACGCGCGCTGTCGGGCTCGGTAAATTCAGGTTTGTTCATGTTTGTCGGACTGCCTGCTGTCGTTATTCAACGTCGTCACATGCGGGCGCGGGCGCGGGAATCAACCCTGCGGCGAAATCGCGGATCCGCTCGGTTCCGTCCTTCATTCGGATGCGCGATCCCTCGCTTGGGCACCGCCGACCGACGTGTCACCTTCGACGGGACATCCGTCGTCGATGCCTGCGCGAGGCCCCATCGATGCCAGTATGACGCCTGCGCTTCGCGCAACGCAACCACGCCCCGGCACCGCGTCGACACGGGCCTGACGAGCGGCATGGCGACGGAAACGGACGAAATGGAGGCGGCGAGGCTGGAAAATGCAGCCAGATCAGGGAGAAATGCCCGGCCGCGAGGAATGTCGCGCATTATCGCGAACCGCCGAACCCGATGTCAATCGGGCGAAAGGCACGCTTTCCTTCGCACGGGCGTGATCCGTCTCGGATCGATTGAATCCATTCAAAACGGATTTTCATTGAAATTTCCGGATGCGGCTTTCGCGTCGCGACATACGCGAAATTCAATACCGCCGTAAATGGCCGTGCAACCCGGTTTGTCTCGTACCACGCTGGACAAACGTCTGATTCCCGGAAATGTCTTATTGCCATCTCATGGCCGATATCACGACCGCGAGATCGGCGATCAGCCAGGGCGCGCGGTTCCCGCCGAGCACCGCGATCCGGCTGTGCGGCGCGGCAACGTCCACGGATGCGCGGCCATGCGACACGCCTCCTCGCCCGCCTGCTCCCGGTTGCAGGCGACGACCCGGCCGCCCGAGTACAACTGCGTCAGATAGATGCCGTCAGGCCGGCCGCGCGCCCATTCCGGAAAGCGCTTCTGCAGCGTATCCGCGCCTTGTATCGTCATATCGTCGCTCCCGCCCGACGCCGGCGCCGAATCAGGTCAACCGGCGGAAATCGAAATAGCGGTTGAGTTGCTGCGCGAGCGCCAGATCGCCTTTCAGCTTCAGGCGGCCGCTCATCGCCGCCGTCATGCCGTCGAGCTTGCCGGTCAGCAAGCTCACCAGATCGTCGTCGCTGAGCGTCAGCGTCAGATCGGCGGCTTCGTCGGTGCCCGTCGTCACCTCGCACGCACCATCGCGAATCGACACATAGGCCGGCTGCGAGATATTGAACTGCAGCACGCGGTCGAGTCCGGCGGTAGCCTGCGGATCGATGGCCGCGGGCAAGGTATTGAGCAATTCGAATGCAGTCATGCCAGCGATGCCTCCCAAGTCGGTGAAATCGATCAGACCGCGGCCCAGGGCTGCGAGCCGGACGCACCAGCAAACAGCGGGTGGGCGTTGGCTTCCTCCCGCGTCAATACCGGCGTGACGCAGGCATCGGCCGGCTCGAAGCGGTCCGCCCAGCGCGCGAGCGGGTGCGCCGCCACCAGCGCGGCCACGTCGCGGCGCAGCGCGGCGTTTTCCGGCGAGCCGGGCATCTGCCCGCGCTGCCAGTGCCGGTCGATCCAGTCGGGCCGCTCGAACACTGCGCATGCCACCTTCCAGAACTTGTATTCCAGCGCGCCCACGGCCAGATGACGGCCGTCGGCCGTCGCATACAGGTTGTAGCAAGGCAAACCGCCGTTCAGCAGATCCTCGCCCGCGCCCGGCGCATGCCCCAGCGCCGGGCCCAGCAGCGCGGCGCTCGCGTTGGGCATGATCAGGTGCGCGTGCAGGCCGTGCGTCATGCTGACGTCGACGTGGCGACCTTCGCCGCGCCGCCGCGCATCGAACAGCGCGGCCAGAATCGCGATGCAAGCCATCGCCCCGCCGCCCGACATGTCGCCCCATTGCACATTGGGCAACGCCAGTTCGCCGGTGGGCGCGCGCATCTGGTCCAGCGCGCCGGACATCGCCATGAAGTTCAGATCGTGACCGGCACGTTGCGCCCAAGGGCCTTGCTGGCCGTAGCCCGTGATGGACACCATGACGAGCCCCGGACGCAACGCCTTCAAGCTGTCGAAATCGAGGCCCAGCGACGCCAATACGCCCGGACGAAAGCTGTCGACCATCACATCGGCGCCGGCCAGCCAGCCGCGCAGCCGCTCGAGGTCGGCCGGCTGCCGGAAATCGATGCGGCGGCTGTCCTTGCCGTGATTCAACGCATCGAACAACGGGCCGAGCGGCCGGGCCGGATCGCCCTCGGGCGGCTCGACCTTGACGATCGATGCGCCGAGATCGGCCAACATCCGTGTGCAGAACGGCCCCGGCAGATTGCGGCTCAGATCCACGACGCACAGGCCGGCCAGCAGGCCGGACAACGCCCCGCCCGTCCGCGCCGCCGCGCTCATGCGGGGTCCTCGAAGCGCCTGCCCTCGGCCGCCATCGAGACAACGATCGCGGCGGGCGCGAAGCGCTCCCCGTACCGCTTCGCCAGCTCGCGCGAACGCGCGACGAAACGTTCGGCGCCCATCGCATTGATGAACTGCAGCGCGCCGCCATGAAACGGCGCGAAACCCCAGCCGAAGATCGAACCGACGTTGCCATCCGCGACCGACCGCACGACGTTCTCCTCGTAGCAGCGCGCGGCCTCGTTCGCCTGCACGAACATCAAGCGGTCGATCAACTCCCGCTGCGGCGGCTGTTCGACCGCGGTCGGATAAAGACGCGTCAACTCCGGCCACAAGGTCTTGTCCTTGCCGTTGTAGTCGTACAGCCCCTTGCCCGCTTTCTTGCCGAGCCGGCCCTCGACGCCGCCCACCCGGCGCAGCACGGCCTCGCCCGGGTGCGCGGGAATCGCCTTGCCCTCGTCCGCCAGATCCTTGCGGGTCTGGTCGGCGACATGCAGCGACAAGCTCAGCGACACTTCGTCCTGCAGCGCCAGCGGCGGCATCGGCATGCCGGCCTTCACGCCCGCCACTTCGATCGAACGCGGATGCACGCCTTCGCCGAGCATCGCGAGCCCCTCCATCACATAGGTGGCGAATACCCGCGAGGTGTAGAACCCCCGGCTGTCGTTGACCACGATGGGCGTCTTGCCGATCTGCAGCACGAAATCGAAGCCGAGCGCGAGGGTACTATCCGAGGTCTGCTCGCCGACGATGATCTCGACGAGCGGCATCTTGTCCACCGGCGAGAAGAAATGCAGGCCGACGAAGCGGGCCGGACGCACGCTGGCCTTCGCAAGTCCGCTGATCGGCAGGGTCGACGTGTTCGACGCGAACACCGCGCCGGCAGCGAGCACCGTCTCGGATTGGCGCGTGCAGGCCGCCTTGACTCCGCGATCCTCGGTCACGGCCTCGATCACCAGATCGCAGCCCTGCAGATCTTCGTAACGCGCGGTCGGCGTGATGCGGGCCAGCAGCGCATCGCGTTGCTCCGCCGTGCGCTTGCCCCGCGATACGGCCTTGTCGAGCAGCCCCTTCGAATAGGCCTTGCCGTGCTCCGCCAGCTCGAGCGTGGTGTCCAGCAACACCACGTCGATCCCGGCTTTGGCCGACACGTAGGCGATGCCCGCCCCCATCATGCCGGCGCCGAGGATGCCGAGCTTGCGCACCTTGCGCGGCGCGATACCGTCGGGACGCGAATGCCCTTTCTTGATCGCGTTGAGCTGATACCACAGCGTGCCGATCATGTTCTTCGATGCCTGCGACATCACGCAGGCCGCGAAGTAGCGCGACTCCACCTGCAGGCCCGCGTCGAAATCCAGCAGGCATCCTTCGAACAGGCACGACATGATGTGGCCGACGGCCGGATAGTTGCCGTGCGCCTTGGCGTTGGCGATCGACGGCGCGATCGCGAGCAGCTGCACCACGCCCGGATGCTTGCTGTCGCCGCCCGGTATGCGAAAGCCCGGCGCGTCCCACGGCTGCACCGCCTTCGGATGAGCGACGCACCATGCCCTCGCCTGCGCGAGCAGCGCGTCGCGATCGGCGGCGAGATCGTCGACCAGGCCGATCGCCTTCGCGTCGGCCGCCCGCAACTCGGTGCCCTGCGTGATCAACTCGACACTCTTCTGGATGCCGATCATGCGCGGCAAACGCTGTGTCCCGCCGCCGCCGGGCAGTAGACCCAGCTTGACCTCGGGCACCCCCAGCCTCAGTGCCGGGGTGTCCAGTGCGAAGCGCGCATGGCACGCGAGCGCAAGTTCCAGGCCGCCGCCCAGCGCGGTGCCGTTGAGCGCCGCGACCACCGGCTTGCCGCACGTCTCCATCCGGCGGAACACGCGCTTGAGCATTTCGCACAGATGGAAGGCTTCGTCGGCCGTCCGGATCGCGGCGAGCTGATCGATATCGGCGCCGGCCACGAAAGCCGGCTTGGCCGACGTGACGACCAGCCCCTTGATCGCGGGCTCCTCCGCGAGCCGCTCGACGATCGCCGCGAACGGCTCGACGAGCGACGGGTTGAGCACATTCATCGCGCGATCCGGCTGGTCGAAGGTCACCAGCCCGATGCCGTCCGCGTCAATCTCGAACCTGACCGCGTTGTCTTGCTTCATGTCGTCGACCTTCCTCACACACGTTCGATGATGGTGGCAATGCCCATGCCGGCGCCGATGCACAGAGTCGCCAACGCGGTAGCGCGGCCGGTGCGTTCGAGTTCGTCGAGGGCCGTACCGACGAGGATCGCGCCGGTGGCGCCGAGCGGATGCCCCATCGCGATCGCGCCGCCGTTGACGTTCACCCGGTCCGGCGGCAGACCCAGATCGCGCGCGGTTTTGAGGGGCACGACGGCAAAGGCTTCGTTGATTTCCCAGAGATCGATGTCGGCCGCGGTCATCCGGAGCTTGCCGAGCGCCTTGCGGCTCGCCGCCGTCGGTCCGGTCAGCATGATGGTGGGCTCCGAGCCGGTGACGGACGCCATGCGCACGCGCGCGCGCGGCTTCAGGCCCGCCTTGATGCCCGCTTCCTTGCTGCCGACCAGCAGCAGCGCCGCGCCGTCGACGATGCCCGACGCATTGCCCGCATGATGCGCATGCCGGATCTTTTCGACGGTCGTGTATTTATCCAGCGCGGTGGCGTCGAAGCCCATCGACCCGATCATCTCGAACGACGGCGACAGCTTCGCCAGCGAATCGACCGACGCGCCCGGGCGGATCGTTTCGTCCCGCGCCAGCAGCGTCATGCCGTTGAGATCCTGCACGGCGACGACCGATCGCGCGAAACGGCCTTCGTCCCAGGCCCGCGCGGCGCGCTGATGCGATCCGGCCGCGAACGCATCGAGATCCTGGCGGCTGAAGCCTTCCAGCGTCGCGATCAGATCGGCGCTGATGCCTTGCGGCACGAAGCCCAGCGAAGCATTGATGCGCGGGTCCATGAACCACGCACCGCCGTCGCTGCCCATCGGCCAGCGGCTCATCGATTCGACCCCGCCCGCCACCACCATCTCCTCCATCCCGGAGGCGATCTTGGCCGTCGCCAGATTCAGCGCCTCGAGGCCCGATCCGCAAAAACGCGACAGCGTCACGCCCGCCACGCTCTCGGCCCAGCCGGCGTCGAGCACGGCGGTGCGCGCGATGTCGGCGCCCTGCTCGCCGATGGGCGTCACGCAGCCGAGCACGACGTCGTCGACCAGTGCGGTATCGAGCGCATTACGCTCGCGCAGCGCATGCAGCAGCGTGCTCAGCAGCCAGACCGGCGTGGCCTGGTGCAGGCTGCCGTCCTTCTTGCCCTTGCCGCGCGGCGTGCGCACGGCATCGTAGAGATAAGCATCGGCCATGAGTGTTCCCTGATGAAATCGAAGCGGTACGGAAGACCTGCGCCCGCTCTACAGAAAGCGCGCCGCCAGTTCTTTCATGATTTCGTTGGTGCCGCCGTAGATGCGCTGCGAGCGCGAGTCGGCCCACAGGCGCGCGATCGGATATTCCTTCATGTAGCCGTAGCCGCCGAACAGCTGCAGGCATTCGTCCGCCAGCTTGAACTGCTGCTCGGTCACCCAGTACTTGATCAGCGCGGCGCGATCGACGCCCAGCTCGCCCTTCAGATGCGCGACCATCGCCGCATCCGTCAGGGCGCGCGCGGCCAGCAGCGTGGCCTGGCATTCGGCCAGCTTGAAACGCGTGTTCTGAAACGCGAAGACCGGTTTGCCGAACGCCTGGCGATCCTTGACGTAGGCCAGCGTCTCCCGCATCGCCGCCTCCATCGCGGCAATGCCGGCCATCGCGATGATCAGGCGTTCCTGCGGCAGCTCCTGCATCATCTGGAAGAACCCCAGCCCCTCCTCGCTGCCGAGCAGGTTCTCCGCCGGCATGCGCACGTCGTCGAAGAACAGCTCCGAGGTGTCCTGTGCTTCCATGCCGAGCTTGTCCAGATTGCGGCCGCGGCGAAAGCCGTCCGCGCCGTCGGTCTCGATCACCACCAGCGAGATGCCCTTCGCGCCCTGGTCCTTGTCGGTCTTGGTCGCAACGATGATGAGATTGGCCAGTTGGCCGTTGGTGATGAACACCTTGCTGCCGTTGATCCGATAGCGGCCGCCTTCGTTGACGGCGAGCGTGCGCAGGCTCTGCAGATCGGAGCCGGTGCCCGGTTCGGTCATCGCGATCGCGCCGATCAGCTCGCCCGTCGCCATGCGCGGCAGCCAGCGCTGCTTCTGCGCATCGGTGCCGTAATGCAGGATGTATTGAGCGACGATCCCCGAATGCAGCGAGCCGCCGAAGCCCGCCAGACCCGCTTCGCCTTGCGCGAGAATCAGCGCGGCCTCGTGGCCGAAATCGCCGCCGCCGCCGCCGTACTGTTCGGGCACCGACGCGCACAGAAATCCCTGGCCGCCGGCCTCGCGCCACGCCGCCCGGTCCATCGCGCCCTGTTCGCGCCAGCCGGCATCCCGCGGCACCCACTGCTCCTTGAAGAACCGGGCGGCGGATTCTTGCAGCATGCGGTGCTCGTCGTTCATCCACGCCGGGGGGAAGGTTTGTATGGGCACCGGGATTTCCTCGCTTTCGGAACAGGGGACGGTTCGACGCCGTGCCTTCGGCCATTTCGGTAATTCAAATTACCGCTCGATAAAAACCGAAGCCTGGTGGGTGAGCCGTTGCGGACAATCGGGTTGTATCTGCTGGAAACAGCTCGATCTCAACGCCACACATCCTGTTCCGGATGATGCTGAAAAACAAGAAAAACAGCCCGATTCGGCCTCTTTCTGCGGAAAATGGTAAGCATGATTGTTCTCGCGGTAAGCTCTGTTATTCTGCCGGTAAGCCCGCTGCCCCGAGTCCGCCGATGCCCCTGCCCGACACCTCCAACGAGCATGCCCCCACCGTCGAAGATCACCGTGCGCTGCTGCGCACCATGCGGCCCGACACGTTGAAGCGTCTCGAGCAAGCCGTGCTGGATCTGTTCGCGACCCGGGATTTCCACGAGGTGAGCCTGCAGGAAGTGGCGAGAGCGGCCAATGTCTCGTTGCAGACCATCTACAAGTACTTCGGCAGCAAGCAAGTGCTGCTCTATGCGATGCTCGACGTCATGCTGGTGCGCCTCGCCGATCGCATGATCGACCATCTGCAGGGCATCGACGACGCCCGCGAGCGGCTACGCAAGACCTGCTGGGTTCTGCTCGACTACATCGACAAGCATCCGGCCGTGATACTCCTGCTCGTCACGGCCGTTCCCGTCTCGCGGCATCGCAACATCCGCATCTACGAAAGCCCCGAATTGATGAATGCATTCCTTGGCGTGCTCAAGGACGGGCAGCGGCGCGGCGTGCTGAACAACCGCGTCTCCAGCAAGGTGCTGCTGGACGTGTTCATGGGCATTCTCGGCAGGGTGGGATTGATGCATATCGTCCGGCAGGAGAAGCGCCCGCTCACCGACCAGTTCGATGAGATGTTCAACATGCTGTGGCGGGCGATGTCGGCGGATTGAGCGGCGGGATGGATCGCGGCGAGGCGTGGGCGCGAATGCGCCCGATAGCGCGGGTGCAGATCTTGTCGCCTATCGGCGGGAGGGGACGCCGCCGCTCTGGCCGACGCCCCTTCTCCTTCTTCGGTCACCCATCGCCTGCGTCGGGCCCGCACGGTGCGTGGCGTTCATTGCGCTGCCGGCGCCGCGTGCGTTTGTTCCTGCAATGGGGATGCGGCACCGCGCGCCGCCACAGGATCACTTCGTCACAACCCCAGCGCGGAAATGAACTGGTTGGTATAGCCCAGCGTGCCGGCCTTGCCATAGTTGTTGCAGGTGTCGGACGAGTTGTTGTCGGACCCCGCCGGCGCGCAATCCCGGTCGCGCGAGAACGCCCAGAAATGAACGCCGGCCAGTTTCTTCGACACCACGTAATTCGACACCGTGACGGCATCGGCCAAGGTGAACGTTTCGTCGATGCTGTCGTTGCCGCCGATCATCGGCGTCACTTCGATCTGGCTGTATGGCACCTTCCAATAGCTGTGCAGGTTTTCAACTGCGGCTATGGTGGATTGACCCATGTCGCACGTGCCGCTGCTGTTGAGCGTGCACAGCGACGCATCTTCCTGGCCCGAATCGGCGAAATCCATGGTCATCAGGTTGATCGTATAGTTCTTCAATCCGTAATTCTGGATCGCGGTCATCACCATCACGCCGGTATCGCCAAGGCTCTGGCTGGCATTTCCGCCTTCGGTCGCCAGCGTGAAGCTGAAGCGCAGATTCGGGTAGGTCGCCTGTGCCGTCGCTACCCGCGCGACCAGATTGTTGATGTCGCTCTGGCTCTGGCCGTTTTCGATGTCGAAGTCGATGCCCAGCAGATTCGCGCTGTAATAGGTCTTGATGAACTTGGCGAAATTGGCGTCCGAGTTGCAGATGAAGCTCGCGCCGGCGCCCCCGGTCGACACGATGTATTGCTTGCCCGCATCGACGAAGCTCTGCACGTTGGCCTTGGCGAACGCGGAAGCCGAGACGCCGCTCCAATCCTCGCTGCCGCAATTGCCGGTAGCGAATGCCCAGGTCACGGCCTGCAGTTTGGCGGGCATGACTTTCAGCAAGATCTGGGAACTGCCGGTGACGGTCGTGTTGAGTTGGTCGCCATCGTAGTCGCCCGAGTAGAAGTACGGGCTGTAGATGAATCCGGATGGTGCCGCATCGGCATGGGCCGAACGCGTTTCCGCCGCCCCCGGCTGCGCGGTGACGTGCGCCGAGAAAGCGGCGCATGAAGCACTAATGGCAAGCATTGCGATCATCTTCGATTTCATTCGATTCTCCGTGAGAGAGTGGAACGACTATGTGCGATCGTTGCTGCATCCGCACGCGTACGGCGCCGCGAGCTCCGCGGCGCGATTTCGCTGACACAAGATTCAATCCGGATGACGTGGTGCCTACTGCGTGCGGCTGTATCGGTACGGCGGTGAGGAACACGTTGATGCGCCGGGATGCGTAGAGATGCCACGGAGGATGCGTGCCGTGTCACGCTGACATGAGTGCCCTACTTTGCATGTGCGTTCGTTAGTCGCTTCGGACACGCGGTAACGAGGCAGAGACGATGAAGATCGTGCATACCTGAATCAGCAGCATAGGCGATCTAAATGGGCATCACCGATGGAATGCGAATCGGCGAGCGGAAAACGGAAAACTGAATACGATTCGTTGGCGCCATTAGATAACCCCATCGATCTTGCGAAGCAGGTCGCTCGTTGCCGCCCCTTCGCTCATGCATTGCAGTGCATGCAGCAATGCAGATGATTGGCTTAGCCGGATGAGCACTTCACCCGCAGCGGAACGACTTTTCCTCAGCATCCGCTTTCGGCGACATGGAACATCGCAAGCCGCCGCAACAACCGGTCGACTCGTTCAATACATTCCAATGGAGAAGAAAATCAAGGCGGAAAATGGAAGCCGATAAACGGTATGCACGACAGAGTGCGAGAGAGGCTCGGTAAGATCAATGATCCCTACCCTGCGGAACGGACAACCCAAACACAGCCATTGGCGGGCGTCAATTCTGACTGCCGGCTCAGTTACCGCCTTGTTCGGCGGAGGCCGAGCAATTTCGCTGCATGCCCGCGGCAAATCGGCGGCAGGCCGAACGAGCCGGAAAGAGGGTTTGCTTCGAATCGGCTTTTCCCCGGGAATTGCATGGGAAGCCGGAGAATCAGTACGAGTCGCTGATTCAAAAGAAGCATCGATGGTGGGCCCGGTGGGTTTCGAACCCACGACCAATCGATTATGAGTCGACTGCTCTAACCCCTGAGCTACAGGCCCTGCAAGAGAACGCAATGCAAAAAAAGACCCGGTGATGAAAGCCGGGCCGGCATTGTAACAACTGAGAGGAAAAACGCCGCCGGTTTTTGCGTCCCCGGCGGCGGTCAAGCCGTACAGCGTGCCGATCAGTTCCCTTCGAGGAACGATTTCAGCTTGTCCGAACGGCTCGGATGGCGCAGCTTGCGCAGTGCCTTCGCTTCGATCTGGCGGATCCGCTCACGCGTCACGTCGAACTGCTTGCCGACTTCTTCGAGCGTGTGATCGGTGCTCATCTCGATACCGAAACGCATCCGCAGCACCTTCGCCTCGCGCGGCGTCAGCGAATCGAGCACGTCCTTCACGACATCGCGCATGCTGGCATGCAGCGCCGCATCGGCCGGCGCGACGGTGTTCGAATCCTCGATGAAGTCGCCCAGATGGGAATCGTCGTCGTCACCGATCGGCGTTTCCATCGAGATCGGCTCCTTCGCGATCTTCATGATCTTGCGGATCTTGTCCTCCGGCATCTCCATCTTCTCGGCAAGCGTCGCCGGATCCGGCTCGAGACCGGTTTCCTGCAGGATCTGCCGCGAGATGCGGTTCATCTTGTTGATCGTCTCGATCATGTGAACCGGAATCCGGATCGTACGCGCCTGGTCCGCGATCGAACGCGTGATGGCCTGACGGATCCACCACGTCGCGTACGTCGAGAACTTGTAGCCGCGACGGTATTCGAACTTGTCCACCGCCTTCATCAAACCGATGTTGCCTTCCTGGATCAGATCCAGGAACTGCAGGCCGCGGTTCGTATACTTCTTCGCGATCGAGATCACGAGACGCAGGTTCGCCTCGGTCATCTCACGCTTCGCCTGACGCGCCTTCAGTTCGCCCGCCGCCATCTGACGGTTGGTTTCCTTCAGGTCCTTGAGCGGCAGCACCACGCGCGCCTGCAGATCGAGCAGGCGCTGCTGCTGTTCGCGGATCGCCGGGATGTTGCGCGAAAGGATCGGACCATAGTGATGGCTTTCCGCCGCGATCTTCTCCGACCAGTCGAGATCCGTCTCGCTGCCCGGGAAACGCGCGATGAATTCCGAACGCGGCATCCCGCACTTGTCGACGACGATGTGCAGGATCTGACGCTCCACCTGGCGCACTTCATCCACCTGCGCGCGCAGCGTGTCGCACAGACGCTCGACGGTACGCGCGGTGAAGCGGATCGTCATCAGTTCGTTCTGGATCGTTTCCTGCGCCTTCAGGTAGGACTTCGACTTGTAACCTTCCTTTTCGAACGCGCGGCGCATCTTGTCGAACCATTCGCTGATCAGCGCGAACTTCTCGAGCGATGCACGCTTCAGCGCCTCGAGCTGGGCCGCGTTGGCGGTGGCTTGCGCCGCGCCGTCGTCGTCCTCTTCTTCCTCTTCGGCTTCCTCTTCCGTTGCTTCGCTCTCGTTCTCGATTTCTTCCGCTTCCTTCGCGGAGAAGCCGTCGGCATCGGTGTCCTGCGCGTTCGGATCCATCAGGCCGTCGACCAGTTCGTCGACGCGGATCTCTTCATTCGCCACGCGCTCGGCCATCGCGAGGATGTCGGCGATCGTCGTCGGGCACGCGGAGATGGCCATCACCATGTGGCGCAGGCCGTCCTCGATCCGCTTCGCGATCTCGATTTCGCCTTCGCGCGTCAGCAGCTCGACCGTGCCCATTTCACGCATGTACATCCGCACAGGATCGGTCGTGCGGCCGAATTCGGAATCGACCGTCGACAGCGCGACTTCCGCCTCTTCCTCGACCTCGTCGTCCGACGATGCGGCGGGCGCGTTGTCGTTCAGCAGCAGCGTTTCCGCATCGGGCGCCTGCTCGTAGACCGCCACGCCCATGTCATTGAACGTGCCGATGATGCCTTCGAGCGCTTCCGTTTCAGTGAAGTTGTCCGGAAGGTGGTCGTTGATTTCAGCGTACGTCAGGAAGCCGCGCTCCTTGCCGAGCTTGATCAGCGCACGCAGCTTCGAGCGACGCTCTTCGAGTTCCTCGGCGGTGCCGGGCTGGCTCGTCGCGAACGCTTCCTTCAGCAGCGCCTTTTCCTTCGCGCGGCGATCTCGCGCCTTGGCTTTCTCGCCCTTGCCCGGCGTGGCAGCCGCAGCCGGCTGCTCGTCGCTCTGGTTTGCGTCGTCATCGACGGATACTTCGTTCAGCTTTTTCGTCATGGAGTTCGCCGTACCGGCTAAATCGACTCGCGGCTGCTGGACAACAGCCGGTTGAACCGTGGATGCTTGAGTAGTGCGGACCGCCGATTCGTCCGGCGCGGCAGCCGCTCCCCTTGCGCTTTTCGCACTTGCCCGCTTCGCGGCCGGCTTCGCAGCCGGACCGGATTCGGGCTTCGCGGCGGCCCGTGATGCCTTGGCCGCCGGCGCCGGCGCAGCGTGAGCAGTGCCGGCCGCGGCTTTCTTCTTCGCAGAGGGCGCTGCACTGGCTGAAGACGTCCTCACGGAAGAAGAAGCAGATTTGGCCGCTGTGACCTTCGTGGTCGGCTCCGTTGAGCCCTTGCCTGCTGCTTTTTTTCCGCCTGTAGTCTTTGCCATCGCGATTCTCGCCTCTGCTTAGAAAACAAACCGCTGAAAACCTTATATTATAGCACGTTGGGGTAGCCCTTTCCCCGGTTTACAGCCCGAGCCGCCGCTTCATGTCGGTTCGTCGCTGATTCAAATCCTTGAGTTCAGCCAGTTCCTCTGGGGAACGCGTCGACTGCCTGGAAAGACGGTCGAGCTTGTCGCAGCACGCGTCATAGCGCATCTTGAGCACCGCTGCCTGAAGCTCCTCCCCTGCGATCCGTTCCCGCTCGCGCAGCCCTTCCTGGTCTGCGTCATCTTCCGGATTCTGTAACATCAAGTCGCGGACATTTTCATCATAGACCAGAATTTCCCGGAAAATTTCGTCGTAGGTGGCCGCGTTAGCCGAATTGCGTAGGACATCCGACAAAAGCCGGAACTCCGCCGCATCGCCCAGCGCCCGGGCATGCGCGATCACTTCGTCGAATAGCTCCCCATTTCTCGGCACGGTCCGCAACGTATCGAAACTCTCGTCGTCGAGCGCTGCGGCGAGCCGCGGATGCATCACCAGGTTGCGCAACGCCCGCTTCTCGTTGTCCGTCACGCGGCGCCGATCGCTGCGGGCCGGCGCGTGGCGGGCCGGCGCGGCCGTCCGCGCATCCACTTCGGTCAGCGTCGCGACCTCCTCGAACGGGATGTCGAGGCGATCCGCGAACATATGCATGATCTGCGCGCGCAGCGCATTCGCCGGCAGCGCCTGCAACAGCGGTTTCGCGTCGAACAGCGCCTTCGCCCGGCCCTCGGGCTGGTCAAGCTCCTTGCCCGCCGTCGCCTCGTTCAGCATGAACTGCGACAGCGGCATCGCGCGCCGCACCTGCTCGGAAAACGCTTCGGCCCCAAATTCCCGCACATAGCTGTCCGGATCGTGCTCCGTCGGCAGAAACAGGAACCGGATCGTCCGGTTGTCCGCCGCGTGCGGCAGACAGGCCTCGAGCGCGCGCCGCGCCGCCCGGCGGCCGGCCGCATCGCCGTCGAAGCTGAAGATCACCGTGTCCGTCTGCCGCAGCAGCTTCTGTACGTGAATCGGCGTGCACGCGGTGCCGAGCGTCGCGACCGCGTTCGGAAACCCGAGCTGCGCGAGCGCCACCACGTCCATATACCCTTCCACCACGAGCGCGTACTTCTGCTCGCGAATCGCGAGCCGGGCCTCGAACAACCCGTACAGCTCGCTGCCCTTGTTAAATAGGGGTGTTTCCGGCGAATTCAAATACTTGGGCTCGCCGCTGCCCAGCACGCGCCCGCCGAAACCGATCACCTGGCCCTTCACGTTGCGGATCGGGAACATGATCCGTTCACGGAACCGGTCGTAGCGGCGCGCGACGCCCTGCGCATCGGTCTTTTCGCTGACGATCACGAGGCCGGCGTCGACCAGCGCATCGTTGCGGTAGTCGTCGAAGGCCGCCTCCAGGCTCTGCCAGCCGTCGGGCGCATAGCCCAATCCGAAGCGCAGCGCGATCTCGCCCGTCAGGCCGCGCTGTTTCAGATACTGGACGGCGTTCGTCGCGCCGCGCAGCTGCTTGCGGTAGTAGTCGCACGCGGTCTGCATCACGTCCGACAGCGCGGTCGTGACCGCCTTCGACGCGGCGGGCGGCGCATAGCCGTCCCCGCCGCCGCCCGGGGCAACACCGCGCAACGGCGACGGCTCGTGCGGAACCGTCAGGCCGACCGATTGAGCCAGTTCCTGCACCGCCTCCGGGAACGCCAGCCCGGCGTGTTCCATCAGGAAGCCGATCGCCGTACCGTGGGCGCCGCAGCCGAAGCAGTGATAGAACTGCTTGGTCGGGCTCACGGTGAACGACGGGCTTTTTTCGTTATGGAACGGGCATAGCCCCATGAAATTGGCGCCGCCCTTCTTGAGCTGCACATACCGACCGACCACGTCGACAATATCGACGCGGTTCAGCAAATCCTGCAGGAACGAGTGCGGAATCACCGTGGAATCAGAATCGGATAAACCGCGAGCGCTTCGCGCGGGCCGGCTGGGCCGTCCGCGCCACCGCCCGGCGGCGTTACTTCGAGAGCGCCGCCTTGACGAGCGCGGACACTGCGGTCATATCGGCCTTGCCGGCGAGCTTGCCTTTCAACACGCCCATCACCTTGCCCATGTCCTGCGGACCGGCAGCGCCGGTCTCCGCGACGGCGGCCTGCACCTGCGCCGCGACCTCGGCGTCCGACAGCTGCGCCGGCATGTAGCCGACGAGTACCGCCACCTCGGCCTGCTCCTTCGCGACCAGATCGTCGCGACCGGCCGCCTGGAACTGGCTGATCGAATCCTTGCGCTGCTTGAGCATCTTGTCGATAACCGCGGTGACGGCCGCGTCGTCGAGCGTCACGCGCTCGTCGACCTCGCGCTGCTTGATCGCGGCCAGCAGCAGTCGGATCGTCGCGAGCCGCTCGCTGTCCTTCGCGCGCATCGCGGTCTTCATGTCTTCGCTGATCTGTTCTTTTAAACTCATCGCTCACCCGAGTACGGAAAAATCAAGGCGACACCCAGCGGATGGGCATCAACACAAAAACCCGCTTGGGACTATTTCCTCAAGCGGGTTTGCTCGAATTTGGCATCGATGGCCATGCGAACCATCCGTGCGCCGACTGGCGAACCGCGCGGCGCAGACGACGCTCAGTACATCTTCTTCGGCAGCGTCTGACTGCGAATGCGCTTGTAATGGCGCTTCACGGCCGCCGCCTTCTTTCTCTTGCGCTCCGCGGTCGGCTTCTCGTAAAACTCGCGTGCGCGCAGTTCGGTCAGCAGGCCGTTCTTCTCGATCGTGCGCTTGAACCGGCGCATCGCCACTTCGAAAGGCTCATTTTCTTTAACGCGGATGATCGTCATGACCCGTCACGTAAAAAGTAAAAGTACTGCGGAGGAAGTTTTTGAGTATAGCAGACCCTTTGCACAAACGCACTAGCCCGTCAAGGGCCGCGCGCATGCTCGGCCGCGGCCTGTCCGGCGGCCACGCCGGACGCCCATGCCCATTGGAAGTTATAGCCGCCGAGCCAGCCGGTCACGTCCACCGCCTCGCCGATGAAGTAAAGACCCGGCACCCGCGCGCTCATCATCGTCGCCGACGACAGCTCGCGCGTATCCACCCCGCCTTTCGTCACCTCGGCCTTGCGATAGCCCTCGGTGCCGTTCGGCGTCAGCGTCCAGCGTGACAGCGCTTCGCCGATCTGGCGCAGCGCCTTGTCGGGCAAGTCGGCCAGCCGGGCGTCCGCGGCAATCCGGTGGGTATCGAGCCAGGCGTGCGCGAGCCGCGCCGGCACCCATTCGGACAGCAGCGTGCCGATTTGCCGCTTGGAGCCCGGCTTGGCCTGGATCAGTTCATCGGCTGCATCGCGTCGCGGCAGCAGATCCACGTGGATCGGGTCGCCGGAGCGCCAGTAGCTTGAAATCTGCAGGATGCCCGGCCCGGACAGGCCGCGATGGGTGAGCAGCAGATCCTCGACGAACTCACCGCCGCCCTTTTTCGCGCCGGTCGACACGCGCACTTCGAGCGAGACCCCGGACAGCGCCGCGAACGGCGCCCAGTCGTCGCTCGCGAACGTCAGCGGCACGAGAGCCGGACGCGTATCGATCAGCTTGTGGCCGAACTGCTTCGCGACGCGGTACGCGAAATCGGTCGCCCCGATCTTCGGGATCGACAGCCCGCCGGTCGCGATGACAAGCGAGCGCGCACCGATCTGGCCGGCGCTGGTGTCGAGCGTGAAGCCGTCCGCGTCCGCATGCCGCACCGCATCGACCGTCACCGGCCGCCGCCACGCGATGCGGCCGGCGTCGCACTCGCTTTTCAGCACGTCGATGACCGCATCGCTCGACTGGTCGCAAAACAACTGCCCCTTGTGCTTCTCGTGCCAAGTCACCCGGTGGCGCTTGAGCAGCGCCATGAAATCGCGCGGCGTATAGCGCGCGAGCGCCGAACGGCAAAAGCGAGGATTCGACGACAGGTAGTTGTCCGGTCCGGCGTACAGATTGGTGAAGTTGCAGCGTCCGCCGCCCGAGATCCGGATCTTCTCGGCAAGCCGGGGCGAGTGGTCGAGCAGCACGACCCGCCGTCCGAGCTGACCGGCGACGGCGGCGCTCATCATGCCGGCCGCGCCCGCGCCGATCACCGCGATATCGAAATTTTCCATGGCGCGGATTGTACCTGCGTCGCCGCACGCCGCCGGGGCGCAAGCGGCTCGATGCTCCGCGCTGTTATACTTTTCTGTTACGTTGATTCCCGAGCCGCCCCACGCGGGTGCGGCCACCGGCCCCAGATCATGCTCGTTCTCGGTATCGAAAGCTCCTGCGACGAAACCGGCCTTGCGCTCTACGACACCGAGCGCGGCCTGCTCGCCCACGCCCTCCATTCGCAGATCGCGATGCACCGCGAATACGGCGGCGTCGTGCCCGAACTCGCGTCACGCGACCACATCCGCCGGGCGCTGCCGCTCCTGGAAGAGGTACTGGCCGCGAGCGGCGCCCGACGCGACGATATCGACGCGGTCGCGTTCACGCAGGGGCCCGGACTCGCGGGCGCGCTGCTCGTCGGCGCCAGCATCGCGAACGCGCTCGCGATGGCGTGGAACAAGCCCACGGTCGGCATCCACCATCTGGAAGGCCATCTGCTGTCGCCGCTGCTCGTCGCCGCGCCGCCGCCCTTCCCGTTCGTCGCGCTGCTGGTGTCGGGCGGCCATACGCAATTGATGCGCGTGACCGACGTCGGCGTCTACGAAACCCTCGGCGAAACGCTCGACGACGCGGCGGGCGAAGCCTTCGACAAGACCGCCAAACTGCTCGGCCTCGGCTACCCGGGCGGGCCGGAAGTCTCGAAGCTCGCGGAAACCGGCACGCCGGGCGCGGTCGTGCTGCCGCGGCCGATGCTGCATTCGGGCGATCTCGATTTCAGCTTCAGCGGCCTCAAGACCGCGGTCCTCACGCAGATGAAGAAGTTCGAAGCGGCGCAACTGAACCCCACCGCATTCGAGCGGGCGAAGGCCGATCTGGCGCGCGGCTTCGTCGACGCCGCCGTCGATGTGCTCGTCGCCAAATCGCTGGCCGCCCTGAAACAGACGAAGCTGAAACGCCTGGTGGTCGCGGGCGGCGTGGGCGCCAATCGGCAATTGCGCGATGCGCTGTCGGCGGCGGCCCGCAAGCGCGGCTTCGACGTGCATTACCCCGATCTCGCGCTATGCACCGACAACGGCGCGATGATCGCGCTCGCGGGCGCGCTCAGGCTGGCCCGCTGGCCCGCCCAGGCGAATCACGATTACGCATTTACCGTGAAGCCGCGCTGGGATCTCGCATCGCTCGCCCGTTGAGGCGATCGGACGCGTTGTGCGCGCGGCAAAGCAAAAGGCCCGTCCATCAGGACAGGCCTTTTGCGTTCACGTCGCCCAACCGGCGCCCGCGGATTCTTATGCGGCCCGGCGCTTGTCCCGCTCGATCAGCGCATACGCACTGTGGTTGTGGATCGACTCGAAATTCTCCGCTTCGAGCACATACGCGACGATCCGCTCGTCCTGATTGAGCCGCTGCGCGACGTCGCGCACCAGATCCTCGACGAACTTCGGATTCTCGTATGCGCGCTCGGTCACGAACTTCTCGTCCGGACGCTTCAGCAGCCCCCACAACTCGCACGACGCCTCTTCCTCGGCAATCCGAATCAGATCTTCGACCGGCACGTCGGCATTCAGCTCGGCATCGATCGTCACGTGCGAACGCTGATTGTGCGCGCCGTACTGCGAGATCTTCTTCGAGCACGGGCACAGGCTCGTTACCGGCACCAGGACTTTCAGGAACAGGCGCGTCACGCCGTTGCGCACATCGCCGCCGAGCGTCACCTCGTAGTCGAGCAGACTCTGCACGCCCGATACGGGCGCCGTCTTGTTCACGAAATACGGAAACGACACCTCGATGCGGCCCGCTTCGGCCTCCAGCTTGCTCAGCATCGTCGCGAGCATCGCGCGGAACGCGTCGGTGGTCAGCGGCGTCTTGTTCTCTTCGAGAAGTGCCACGAAACGCGACATGTGCGTGCCCTTCTGGTCGGCCGGCAGATGCACATCGAGATTCCAGGTACCAACGCTCGGCTGCACTGCGCCGTCCGCGGTACGCACCGTCAACGGATGTCGCACCGCCTTGACGCCGACACGCTGAATCGGAATCTGGCGGGTATCGATCGTGCTCTGCACGTCGGGCATCACGAAGGCGGGATTCATCTGGTTCATCTTGTTCGATCCTTAAAAGCCGGACATCGCAGCGCTGCGCCGCCGCGTATCGCGGCATGCCGGAAAAGCAACATGGGCCCGCAGGCCCATGCATTCCTGAAACACCGGGAAACCGCCGTACGGCGCTTACGCGACCCGCTTGGCCTGGCTCGCTACGCCGGCCGCCGGACTCAGAAAGCGCTCGCGAATCGATTTCGCGATCCCCGCGCCGTCGAGGCCGCACTGCGAGAGCAGCTTGGCGGGATCACCGTGATCGATGAAGCGGTCAGGGAGGCCCAATTGTAGTACGGGGCGGATAACCCCACTCTCCATCAGGGCTTCCACGCAGGCGGAACCCGCGCCGCCCATCACGCAGCCTTCTTCCACCGTGACAAGCACGTCGTGGGTCTCGGCCAGTTCGCGAACGAGATCGGCATCGACAGGCTTCACGAAGCGCATGTTCGCGACGGTGGCATCCAGTTCCTCGGCCGCTACGAGCGACGGCGCGACCATCGTGCCGAACGCGAGAATCGCGACGCGCTTGCCTTCCGGCTGCGCGCTGCGACGACGCACTTCGCCCTTGCCGACCGGCAGCGCGGCCATTTCCTTGACCGTCGCCACACCCGTGCCCGCGCCGCGCGGATAGCGGACGGCGGTCGGGTTCGGCTGCTGCAGCGCCGTGTACAGCATCTGGCGGCACTCGTTCTCGTCGGACGCGGCCATCACCGTCATGTTCGGGATGCAGCGCAGGAACGAGAGATCGTAGGCGCCCGCATGGGTCGCGCCGTCGGCGCCGACCAGGCCCGCGCGGTCGATCGCGAACACGACCGGCAGGTTCTGCAACGCCACGTCGTGAATCAGTTGGTCGTACGCACGCTGAAGGAACGTCGAGTAGATCGCGACAACCGGCTTGAGCCCTTCCGTCGCAAGACCGCCCGCGAACGTCACCGCGTGCTGCTCGGCGATGCCGACGTCGTAGTAGCGATCCGGGAAACGCTTCTCGAACTCGACCATCCCCGACCCTTCGCGCATGGCCGGCGTGATGCCGACCACTTTCGAATCCAGCTCCGCGGCATCGCACAGCCATTCGCCGAACACCTGCGTGTAGGTCTTCTTCGCGGGCGTCGCCGACGGCTTGATGCCTTCCGCCGGATTGAACTTACCAGGACCGTGATAGAGCACCGGATCCGCCTCGGCGAGCTTGTAGCCCTGCCCCTTCTTCGTCACGACATGCAGGAATTGCGGCCCGCGCAGTTCCTTGATGTTCTGCAGCGTCGGGATCAGCGAATCGAGATCGTGACCGTCGATCGGTCCGATGTAGTTGAAACCGAACTCCTCGAACAGCGTCGCCGGCACGACCATGCCCTTCGCGTGCTCCTCGAGCTTGCGCGCCAGCTCCAGCATCGGCGGCGCGACGCTCAGCACGCGCTCGACACCGGCGCGCGCGGCCGCGTAGAAACGGCCCGACATCAGCCGCGCGAGGTGGCGGTTCAGCGCGCCGACGGGCGGCGAAATCGACATGTCATTGTCGTTCAGGATGACGAGCAGCTTCGCGTCTTCGCTGACGCCCGCATTGTTCATCGCCTCGAACGCCATGCCGGCCGTCATCGCGCCGTCGCCGATCACCGCGATCGAGAAGCGGTCGTCGCCCTGCAGCTTGCTGCCGAGCGCCATGCCGAGCGCGGCGGAGATCGACGTGCTCGAGTGCGCGGTGCCGAAGGTGTCGTATTCCGACTCCGAGCGGCGCGGGAAACCCGAGATGCCGTCCTGCTGGCGCAGCGAATGCATCTGGTCGCGTCGGCCGGTGAGGATCTTGTGCGGATAGGTCTGATGACCCACATCCCAAACGATGCGATCGTTCGGCGTATTGAATACGTAGTGCAGCGCGATCGTCAGTTCGACCGTGCCGAGATTGGACGACAAATGGCCGCCCGTCTTCGACACGCTGTCGAGCACGAAGGCCCGCAGCTCGTCCGCGAGCGGATGCAGTTGACGACGGTCGAGGCGGCGCAGGTCCGCCGGGTCGTCGATAGTGTTCAGCAAGTCGTACATCGTCGTTCCATTGTAGGAAAACTAAACGCGCCCGCACTTTTCGGCGCGCACCCCCGTAGCAAGGCGCGCGGCGGCGGGCTTTCGCGTCAGCTGACCCGGTTCACCACCAGGTCGGCGAGTTCGGCAAGGCGCTTCGCGCGCGCGCCGAACGGTTCTAGCGCGGCATGCGCGTCGGCGCGCAGTCGTGCGGCAAGCTCGCGCGACGCATCGAGGCCGATGATCGACACGTAAGTCGGCTTGCCGTCCTTCGCGTCCTTGCCCGCGGTCTTGCCGAGCGTCGCCGAATCGGTGGTCACGTCGAGGATGTCGTCCACCACCTGGAACGCGAGGCCGACCGCGGCCGCATAGGCATCGAGCGCGCGCATCGCGTCGTCGGACGGCGTCTCGCCGGCCAGCGCCCCCATCCGGACCGCCGCGCGCAGCAGTGCGCCCGTCTTCATCCGGTGCATCGTCTCGAGCTGCTCGCGCGTCAGCGTGTGGCCGACACTCGCCAGATCGATCGCCTGACCGCCCGCCATGCCGATCGAACCGCTCGCGAGCGCCAGCTCGCGCACGAGCGCCGCCTGGCGGGCCGGCGTCAGCGCCGCAGCATCGGTCAGCGCGACAAACGCCTGCGACTGCAACGCGTCGCCGACCAGCAGCGCCGTCGGTTCGTCATATTGGACGTGTACCGTGGGTTTGCCACGGCGCAGCGCATCGTCGTCCATGCACGGCATGTCGTCGTGCACGAGCGAGTAGACGTGAATCATCTCGAGTGCGGCAGCCGCGGCATTCAGCGCCGCGTCGGTCGCCCCCGTCAGTTCGCCCGCGGCATGGCACAGCAGCGGACGGACCCGTTTGCCGCCGCCCAGCACGGCGTAACGCATCGCCTCATGGAGTTGCGCGGGTACCACAGTGTCGGCCGGCAAATAGTGGCCCAGTGCATCTTCGACGCGATCGAGTACCGAGCGCGTCCATTGTTCGAATGTCATAGATCGTCGTCTCCGCCGTCCGTGGCGGCTGTTCCGGCGGATAGCGGCTTCAGTGCGGCGCCGTCCAGCACGCGCACTTGCTGCTCCACCTTCTCCAGTTGTTGTTGGCAAAACGCAACGAGTACCGCCCCCCGGCGGTAGGCCGTCAGCGAATCTTCCAGGCTCAGGGAGCCGCCCTCCATCCGGGCGACCAGTGCTTCCAGCTCCGCAAGCGCCGTCTCATAGTTTTCCGGCAGCGCTTCGGAGCCGGCGTCGGACGTTGCGGCGCCCTTGGATGCGGTTTTCGCCATGGACGAAGTGTCAAATTTCAAAACAAGTCGGACATTCTACGGCAAAAGAGAATTTTCCGACCTGCTGACTTGGCGTTGCGCGGCGCGGACCGGGCGCCGCCCGCATGAGGTGCGACAAAGCGCCCGGGAAATTTTGACCCAAATCAGGTACTTATCCCACCCCAAGCATACCGATCCGGGTATAATCGCTGGTTCCCCTAAATCGATTTTTCGATGGTTGGGTTGTTCACTGCTTTCACGCTTTCACCGGGAGTGGGAATGTCCAATCTGAGCGATTCGCTTCAGTTGAAGTCGGCCCATAGCCAGCTTCCAGTCACCGCTTATTTCGATGAGGCGCTGCTGGCGCGCGAAATCGAAACCCTTTTCAGGAAAGGACCTCGTTACATCGGGCACGAATTGATGGTGCCCGAGGCGGGGGACTACTTCGCGCTGCCTTCCGAAAACGAGGGCCGCGTGCTGGTGCGCAACCAGGCCTCGCAGATCGAGCTGCTCTCGAACGTATGCCGCCATCGCCAGGCGATCATGCTGAACGGTCGCGGGCAGACCCAGAACATCGTGTGCCCGCTGCACCGCTGGACCTACGATCTGAACGGCGAGCTGCTCGGCGCGCCGCATTTCCCCGACAAGCCCTGCCTGAATCTCAACGCGACGCCGTTGCAGAACTGGCAAGGGTTGCTGTTCGAGACGGAAGGCCGCGACGTCGCGCAGGATCTCGCGCTGCTCGGCACCCGGCATCATTTCGACTTCTCGAGCTACCAGTTCGATCACGTCGAGATTCACGAGTGCAACTACAACTGGAAGACCTTCATCGAGGTCTATCTGGAGGATTACCACGTCGTGCCGTTCCATCCCGGCCTCGGCAGCTTCGTGTCCTGCGACGATCTCAAATGGGAGTTCGGCGACTGGTACAGCGTGCAGACGGTCGGCGTGCACAACGCGCTCGCGAAACCGGGCAGCCCGACGTACCAGAAATGGCACGACGAAGTGCTGCGGTTCCGCAACGGCGTGCCGCCGGAGTTCGGCGCGATCTGGATGGTCTACTACCCCGGCCTGATGATCGAGTGGTATCCGCACGTGCTGGTGGTGTCATGGCTGATTCCGCAGGGCACGCAGAAGACGACGAACATCGTCGAGTTCTATTACCCCGAGGAAATCGCACTGTTCGAGCGCGAATTCGTCGAAGCCGAACGCGCCGCCTATATGGAGACGGCCGTCGAGGACGACGAAATCGCGATGCGGATGGACGCCGGGCGCCGCGCGCTGATGCAGCGCGGCGAATCGCAGGTCGGCCCGTATCAGAGCCCGATGGAAGACGGCATGCAGCACTTCCACGAATTCCTGCGCCGCCAGCTCGGCGCGCTCTGAGCCACACCGGTCCTGTGCCGGATCGAAATGAAAAGACGGGCTTCGGCCCGTCTTTTTTTGTTTAGACTTAGAGCATCTGGCCCGTTTCACCATCAGGAGCCGTCATGCCCCACTCTCACTACACCACGCTCATCTCGGCCGACAATCTCGCCGAGCGCCTCGCCGCCGCGCCGGGCAGCGTGCTGGTCTTCGATTGCCGCTTCGATCTCGCGAATCCCGACGCGGGCGAACAGGCTTATGCCGCAAACCACATCCCCGGTGCGCACTACCTGCATCTCGACCGCGACCTCTCGGGCGTCAAGACCGGCACGAACGGCCGCCATCCGCTGCCCGCGCGCGACGCGCTGGCGGCCTCGCTGGCCGCCAGCGGCCTCGGACAGAATCAGCAGGTCGTTGCCTACGACGCACAGGGCGGCGCCTACGCCGCACGCCTGTGGTGGCTGCTGCGCTGGCTCGGCCACGATTCGGTGGCGGTGCTCGACGGCGGGCTGCAAGCCTGGCAGGCCGCCGGGCACGCGGTGACGCCGGAGCGCCCCGCGGCAGCCGCGGGCACCTTCCGCGCCCAATCGCCGCTTGCGGCTGTGGTCGATGTGCAGGCCGTGCTCGCGAATCTGACGACGAAGGAGCGCGTGGTGATCGACGCCCGCGCGGCCGACCGTTATCGCGGCGAAAACGAAACGATCGACCCGGTCGGCGGACACATCCCGGGCGCGCTCAATCATTGCTTCAAGGACAATCTGTCCGCCGACGGCCGCTTCAAGAGCGGCCACGACCTGCGCGACGCCTTCACGGCGCTGCTCGGCAGCACCCCGTCCGACCAGGTGATCCTGCAATGCGGCTCGGGCGTGACCGCCTGCCACAATGCGCTCGCGATGGAAATCGCCGGGCTGCACGACGCCGCCCTCTACGGCGGCTCCTGGAGCGAATGGTGCGCCGACCCGGCCCGCCCGGTCGCAACCGGGCCGAATCCGTAACCGGCGGCCCGCATCACGGCGTCATGCGCATCCTCACATGACGCCGTATTTCCTGAACCACGCAAGCGCGCGCGTCCAGCCGTCGTCGGCGTCGGACTTCACATAGCTCGGCCGGTAGTCGGCGAAGAACGCGTGCCCCGCGTCGGGGTAGACGAGAATCTCCGATTCACGGCCGGCCTTCGTATCGCTGTCGGCGAGGCGGGTGCGCATCTGCGCGAGCGAGCTTTGCGGAATGCTGTCGTCCTTCGCTCCGTACAGGCCCAGCACCGGCGCCTTCAGCTGCGCGGCGTGATCGACCGGATTGAACGGCGTCATCTCGGTCTGGTCGCCCACGACCTTGCCATACCAGGCCACCGCCGCCCGCACGTGCGGATTGTGCTCGGCGAACAGCCAGGTCTGGCGGCCGCCCCAGCAGAATCCCGTCACGCCCAGCCGGCTCAGATCGCCGCCGTTCCTGCCCGCCCAGTCGACCGTCGCGTCGAGATCCTCGCTCACCTGCCGGTCGGGCACCTTGCTCACCACGCCATCAATCAGCCCCTGGATCGAAGGGTACTTGGACGGGTCGCCCTGCCGGGCATACAGATTCGGCGCGATCGCCAGGTAGCCGAGCTTCGCGAAGCGCCGGCAGACATCCGCGATGTGCGCATGCACGCCGAACACCTCGTGGATCACGATGATGACGGGCAGGTTGGTCTTGCCGTCCGGCTGCGCACGATAGGCAGGCACGCTCGCATCGCCCGAGCGGATCTCGACCGTCCCGGCGTCGAGCCCGGTGCTGTCGGTCGTGACCGTCTGCGCCGACACGGGCAGCACGGCCGCCGCGAAACTGCCGCCGAGCGCCGCCTGAACGAACTTCCTGCGGGTGAAGGGAACGTGCGGGACCAGACTGTCGACCTCGGGTTTCAACATGGAAGTACTCCTCTGCGTGACGCCCGCCGCATGGCACATGCGGCGGTAGCATCGATTCGTTCGGACGGCGGCGCCCCCGGCCGCGGCTGTCGCGATGTCGGGGAATGGCGGAGCGTCGCCGCCGGTTCCAGTCGGACGGAACCCGCACACGATGCACAAGAACCGGCGCCCGCGTCAACTTTTTGTCGGGTCGCGAGGTGAAGCGTCCGGCCGGGATTTCCCCATTTTTGTCGATGCCTGCGCCGAATGCGAACGCGTGCACGAACGGATCCGCCGGTTTGTCCGCCGCGAGATCGAACGAATCGGCCCCGGCCGATACGTCGCCGACGTGGGCCTAAACGAATGCAACGGCGATCTCTCGTACGAGCCCTTCGCACGAAAAAACCCGCTCGAGGCGTTCCGCCGGTGCGGCGGGATCGAAGGCGCACCGATCGATCCCGGCCCCGGGAGTCGATCGACGAACGGCACATGCCGAGCGGATACGAGAGAACGAACGCAGGCCGGTTGCGAGAAACCATGTGGCCTCTCGGCGACGCATCCTTTCCAGCCCGTGACGCGCATCGACCGGGGCAGGCGTCGCTCGTCCACGCCGACGCCGCGACAGGTCGCGATGGCGTTTCGATAGCCGCCCGCGCCAGGCTCGGCTCCCCGGCACGGGATGTCTCGACTTGCGCCTCCCCGGATCACGCCACCTGCGCACGTCCCCAGTGTCCGAAGACTGCCGCGATTCCCGTTTCCTTCCTGCGGCAACACCTCGGCGTCGAATCGCGCCCATTCCGTTCGTATTCGTACCAAATAAACGAAGCCTCATTTAGCAGGCGCTCTATTTAAATCACTGGCCCGGTTATTGAAAATTGATCGGGTCGAGTTGAGCGCAATGCATCTCAGGTGTCGAGCGGCCTTGCGCCGTGCGTGTTCTTCAACCTGTTCGTCGCGAGCAAGGACACGCTCGTCGTGCTGATGGCGATCGTGCTGGCCGGTATTGCTCAGCGTCGCTCCGCCCTGTTCACGTTCGTCGCGGTCGCGGTGCGCTACCTCGGCTACGCCGCCTTCGTGCGCAGTTACTTCGCGCCGATCCTCGCGATCGCATGCACCGCCTTCCCGTTCCGGTGCGCGTCGTGGCGCGGGGCCGCCGCGCCCATCGCGCTCGTGCTGCTCCCGCAGGAAGCGTACTACCTGCTGCTGCATCCGCGCGACATGGCGGCGGACTACCTTGCGCACAGCTCGCCATTCGGCGCGCGCACGAGCTTCCACAATCCGGTCGCGCCGGACTCGTTCACCGCCTTTTGTACGAACTATCTGTACGCCGTGGTGCGCGTCAATCTGCCCGTCCCGTTCTGGCCGGGACCGAAAGAGATCGCAATGCAGATCTTCGTCCGTATGGCGCCGCCCGCCGCGCGACGCGCATCCGGCGCGCGACCTGCTCGCATGCGTCGTCGTCGGCCATGTCGCGGTGTCGATGCTGTTCGAGCCGGACCTCGGCAGCTATACGCGGCATCTATCGAGCGTCGCGCTGCTGTGCGCGATCCAGTTCTCGGGATTCGGACCGCGCATCGGCCGGCCGGCGCGCGCGCGTCGGGAGTGAAGCGGCTGCACCCGATTTCGGCAGGCCGCGCCATCGCCGCCCGTCGACGAACGCCACGTGCACCTTCAACGCACCAGTATCGGCGACATCGACATGAGCCGCGGGCGACGCATCGCGCGAATGCGTCCACGGCGTCGATACAGCGTAAGCCCCAAGAATTGAATTAAACACATTGCCAAAACCCCGCTCCCGACTTCGGCGACAAGCCACGGTCGAAATCAGCGCGGCCTTAAATGCTCACCGCTTCCGGTCACATTCATACAGCCGTATTCCCGCTGTATGCCAATGTTCAAGCCGCACATCCGAAACGTCCATCCTTCGGGGTTTTCACGCATCCACGCTGCGTACAGGGAAAACATCGGATTGCAAAACATTCGCGTAGCGCGACATGATTCAATCAAGCGCCTATCCCCTACGCTTTAAACACATTGCCTCGTTCTTATTTCGATGCATTACGAGGCATGACGACGCATCACGAATCGCGCGGTATTTCACTGGCGCCGCATCGGATGCGTCCATGCACCCGATCGATGCGACCGCCCGCCACGTCGCCGATCCGGGAATCGCGCCAACGCTGATGCTTAACGAGGCCGGAATGGACAAGCTGCTCCGTCATTTGCCCGATGGGCCCGTTCCGCCGTTGCCCGCGCATCCCGAGCCGCGCCGTTCGATCCGTTCGCGCACGCGTCAGCGCGGCTCGGTCGCGATCCTGGCCGCGCTGACGATCGGCATCGTGATGGTCATGCTCGGCGCGATCGATATCGGCAACGTCTTCTTCCAGCGCCGCCTGCTGCAGAGCGTCGCCGACATGTCCGCGCTCGCGGCCGCCGAGACGATGGACGACGGTTGCGTGCAGCCGCCGACGATCGCGCAGTCCGTCGCGCTCGCGAACGGCTTCGACAGCACGGTTTCCGGCCAGACCTTGAGCGCGACCTGCGGACGCTGGGATCTGAAGGACAACAGCGGCCCCAGCTTCTACGCAAGCTCCAGCCCCAGCTATACGGCGGGTGACGACGCCCAGCTCAACGCCGTGCAGGTGACGGTCACGCGCAGCGTGCCGTATTATTTTTTCGGCCCGCAGCGCACCGTGACGGCCACCAGCACCGCGCAGGCGACCAATATCGGCGTCTACTCGATCGGGACCACGCTCGCGCAGCTGCAAGGCGGCCTCGTCAACTCGCTCCTCAACGCGATGCTGGGTACGAATCTGAACCTGTCGCTGGTGTCGTACCAGGGGCTGGCAACCGCGCACATCAAGGTCAGCGATCTGATGGCCGCCGCGGGGGCCGGCACGGTCAGCCAGCTGCTGAGCATGAACGCCACCGTGCCGACGCTCGCCGGCTGGCTGGCGACCGCGCTGTCGACGACAACGGTCGCCAACGCCAACGTGCAGACGGATATCAGCGCGATGAACTCGATCGCCAACGCGAACTACACGAACAGCCAGAGCGTGTCGCTCAACAACACGACGGGCACGCCCGGCCTGCTGTCGATCGGGCTGTCCGATCCGCAGGCCGCGCTCAACGCGACGATCAGCCCGTTCGACGCGCTGATGGCCGCGGCCGAGATCGCGAACGGGCAGTCCGCCGTGACGATCGCGGGCGGCCTCAGCATCGCCGGGCTCACCAGCAGCCTGCAGGTGCAGATCATCCAGCCGCCCGTGATCGCGGTCGGCGAAGCCGGGATCGATCCGTTGACCAAGACCTGGCGCACCGTCGCCAGCACCGCCCAGGTGCGACTCTATCTGGGCATCGGACTCGGCACGGCCAGCCTGCCGCTCGGCCTGCTCGGCACGCTCGTACCGGTGCAGGTCAATCTGCCGCTGTCGCTGCAGGTCGCGCCGGGAACCGCATGGCTGCAATCGGCGACGTGCACGGCATCGACCTCGACCTGCGCGTCGGTGATCGGTGCGCAGACCGGAATCGCGAATCTGTGTGTCGGCAATGCGCCCGCCAACCTGTCCGGCTCGCAAGCGTTCAGTTGCTCGACCCCCGCCACGCTCGTCAATATCGTCAATCTCGTGAAGATCACCGCGCTGGCCGCGTTCCCGGCGGTCGTGCCGGCCGCCGACGCCCCGGCGCTGACCTTCTATGGCACCACCGGCGGCTACCAGAGCACCAATTCGAACGGCGTCGGCAACGTGCTCGGCAATGCCCTCAACGGGCTCGGCGCATCGCTCCAGCAAACGCAGGTCGTGTTGCTCGGCGGCCTGAGTCTCCCGCTCACGCCGGTCGAGTCGGCACTCGGCGCATTCCTCGGCACCGCCCTGCCGCCGCTGCTCGGCGGGCTCGACGGCGTGGTCGACCCGCTGCTGCAGGTACTCGGCGTGCAGATCGGCGAAAGCACGATCCACGACATCTCGCTGACCTGCGGCGCGTCGCAGCTCGTCTATTGACCGGCACCGACGGCGGGCAGCACGCCGCCCGCGCCGATGCCGATGCCGATGCCGTCGAACGGTGCGCGGGAACGCGCCGCCGCACCGCCTTGGTGGCGGCGGCACCGTCCGCGCCCGCCGCTCCCCGATCTTCCGTAGACTGGACCGCGCAAGCCGCGGCCGTCGTGAAAGGCGTGCGGCTGACCGACGACGAGTGGACGCGGACCCGCTGCCTGATCGTCGATGCGTCGTTTCGCGTCATAGCGAGTTCGGACGGCCAGGGCGTGCTCGAAGAACGCTTCGCACTGCGGACGAGCGGCTTCTCCCACGCCGGCGACGGCAGCATCGTGTCGTTCGCGGAAACGCCCGGCTATGAAACCTATCGCGGGCCCGGCTGGTACGGCGTCATCGTGCGGCGGCCCGCGGTGCGCTGACCGACGGCACGCGGTGCGTGTCCAAATTGTCATGCGCCGATCAGCGTCCGCTCACCGGGCGCCGGGCAGGATAGCGATACCGGCCGTCGAAATGGTTCGACGCCGCGCTACCCTGGAGTCCTCATGAAAGTCCGCCCTCTAGTCGTCATGCTGCTTGCCGCTGTCGCAGCCACCTCGTCCTTCGCTTCGACGCACGCGCCCGAGCCGGGCAAAACCCGCGAGGAAGTGCGGCGGGAACTGATCCAGGCATATCGCGACGGCTTCCTGCCGACCAAGGACACCGACTATCCGCCGAGCCCCGCGACGCGCGCGCGCAACCGCGAAATCCTGCAGGCGGCCAATCCGTCGTGGCTGCGGGAGCAATGAGAAAGATGAGCGGGGATGAGCATGCGATCGGCGCCGGCCGCGGCGCCGCGATGCGGGAGACAGAGGCGGGCGCCGGTGCGCCCGCCGGCGGCGTCAGTGCAGTTTCACCCGCGGCAGGGTCGAGCGGCGCAGCCAGTGCGCGACGGTATCGAGCACCATGCGCGGATAGCCGTGCAGCGCCGCGATATGCAGACGGTACAGCGACATGTACATGAAGCGCGCGAACAGGCCTTCGATCAGCATGTTGCCGCCGATCAACCCGCCCATCAGGTTGCCGACCGCGCTGAAGTGCCCGAGCGACACCAGGGAGCCGAAGTCCCGGTAGGTGAATTCCGGCAGCGGCCGGTTGTCGAGCCGGGCCGCCAGCGCCTTCAGCAGAAAACTGGCCTGCTGGTGCGCCGCCTGTGCGCGCGGCGGCACGTTGCGCTCGTTGCCGGGCCATTCGCACGCGGCGCAGTCGCCGAGCGCGAAGACGTTGTCGTCGGTCACGGACTGCAGCGTGCGACGCACTTCCAGCTGGCCGAGCTTGTTGACCGAGAGCCCGTCGAGCTGCGACAACACGGCGGGCGCCTTGATGCCCGCCGCCCACACCGTGAGATCGGCGCGCACGCTCTTGCCGCTCGCCGTGCGCACGACACCCGGCGCCACTTCGGTGACGCGTTCGTTCAGCATCAGGCGCACGCCGAGCTTTTCGAGTAATTCGGCGGTGGCCGTCGAGACGCGATCCTGCAATGCGGGCAGGATGCGCGGCCCGGATTCGATCAGCACGATGCCGACATCGTGGCGCGGATCGAGCTTGTGCAGCCCGTATGCGGACAGCACCTGCGCGGTGTTGCGCAATTCCGCCGACAATTCGACCCCCGTCGCGCCGCCGCCGACGATCGCCACCTGGATGCGCGGCTCCGCCTGGCCGGCCGCGTCGCGCTGCGGCTCGGCGGGCGCCTGATGCTCGGCGCGCATGCACGCGGCGATCAGGCGCTTGCGGAACCGTTCCGCCTCGCCGACGGTATCGAGCGCAATCGCATTCTCCGGCGCGCCCTGCACGCCGAAGAAATGCGTGGTGCTGCCGATCGCGATCACGAGCGTGTCATAGTCGAGTTCTCGCTGCGGCAGCAGTTCCTCGCCGTCGCTGTCCTTGACGGGGCCGAGCGTGATCCGCTTCGCCGAGCGGTCGAGCGCAGTCAGCTCGCCCTGCTGGAATTCGAAGCCGTGCCAGCGCGCCTGCGCCGCGTATTCGAGCTCCTGCGTGAACGGGTCCATGCTGCCCGCCGCGACTTCGTGCAGCAGGGGCTTCCAGATATGCGTCGGATAACGGTCGACCAGCGTGACCTGTGCCTGCGCGGCGCGCTTGCCGCTGGCGCCGTAGCGGTCGCCCAGGCGCGTGGCCAGTTCCAGCCCCCCCGCGCCGCCGCCGACAATAATGAAGCGATGCATCCGATTCCCCCTATGCGATTCAAGACTGCCGTCGGCCCCGGGAAACGGAAGATCGCCCCCTCAGGCCGACGTCCGAACGGGTTCGGACAGCGACAGGCCGCGCGGCGCCCGTTCCGACGCCGCGCGCCGACCACCCGGGCGCGATGGCGCGCTGACCGGCATTGTCCCGGAGCAGGCACCTTGACGACAAGCAACCAATATACATAAGTGCCATGCACGTGACGATATGCCGCGCGCCGCCGGGCAGCACCCGGCATGTCGCATCAGTGCGCTTCCTCCCAGTTGTCGCCCGCGCCGACCTCGGCGACGAGCGACACTTTCAGCTGCGCGACGCCGCACATCATTTCCGGCAGCTTCTTGCGAACCAGCGATAGTTCGGCGTCCGGCACTTCGAGCACCAGTTCATCGTGCACCTGCATGATCATCCGCGAACCGAGCCGGTCGGCTTCGAGCCAGCCCTCGACCGCGATCATCGACAGCTTGATCAGATCCGCTGCCGTGCCCTGCATCGGCGCGTTGATCGCCGCGCGCTCCGCCGCCTGACGGCGCGGACCGTTGCCGCCGTTGATCTCGGGCAGCCACAGCCGCCGGCCGAACACGGTTTCGACGTAACCCTTTTCCTTCGCGCTGGCTCGGGTGTCTTCCATATAGCGGGCCACGCCGGGATAACGCGCGAAGTAGCGGTCGATATAGAGCTTCGCCGCGTCGCGCGTGATGCCGAGATTCGACGCGAGGCCGAACGCGCTCATCCCGTAGATCAGCCCGAAGTTGATCACCTTCGCGATGCGCCGCTGGTCGGCGCTGACCTCGAGCGGCGTCACGCCGAACACCTCGGCGGCGGTCGCGCGGTGGATGTCCTCGCCCTGGGCGAACGCGCGCAGCAGCGATTCGTCGCCCGAGATGTGCGCCATGATGCGCAGCTCGATCTGCGAATAGTCGGCCGACACGATCTTGCAGCCCGGCGACGCGACGAATGCCTCGCGGATGCGCCGGCCCTCGGCCGTGCGCACGGGAATGTTCTGCAGGTTCGGATCGTTCGACGCGAGCCGGCCCGTGACCGCCACCGCCTGTGCGTAGTTGGTGTGCACGCGCCCCGTGTCCGCGTTGACCATCCGCGGCAGTTTGTCGGTGTACGTCGACTTCAGCTTCGACAGGCCGCGATATTCGAGCAGCAGCTTCGGCAGCGGATAATCCTCCGCGAGCTTCTGCAGCACTTCTTCGTCGGTCGACGGCGCGCCGCTCGGCGTTTTCTTCACGACCGGCAGTTGCAGTTTCTCGAAGAAAATCTGTCCGATCTGCTTCGGCGAGCCGAGATTGAATTCGCCGCCGGCCAGCTCGTACGCGCCCTGCTCAAGCTCGATCAGGCGCGCGGCGATCTCATGGCTCTGCGCGGTGAGGCGCGCGCTGTCGATCAGCACGCCCGTGCGCTCCATCTTGCGCAGGACCACCGATACCGGCATCTCGATGTCGCGATACACGTACTCGAGCCCCGGGTCGCGCGCGATCTGCGGATAAAGCGCGTGATGCAGCTGCAGCGTGATGTCGGCGTCTTCCGCCGCGTATTCGGCGGCGATCTCGAGCGCGACTTCGTCGAAGCCGATCTGCTGCGCGCCCTTGCCCGCCACTTCCTCGTACTTGATCGTCTTCACGCCGAGATGGCGCAGCGCGAGGCTGTCCATGTCGTGCGACCGATGCGATTCGAGCACATACGATTCGAGCAGCGTATCGTGTTCGATCCCGTTCAGCTCGATGCCGTAGTTCGCCAGCACCTGCGCGTCGTACTTCAGATGCTGGCCGAGCTTCTTCCGGTCGGCGCTTTCGAGCCACGGCTTCAACCGCGCCAGCACCTCGTCGCGCGGCAGCTGCACCGGCAGATCGGGGCCGCGATGCGCGACCGGGATGTACGCGGCATGGCCCGGCTCGACCGAGAGCGAGAGGCCGACCAGCTGCGCGACCATCGGATCGAGCGACGTGGTCTCGGTATCGAACGCGGTCAGCGCCGCCGCGTCGATCTTCGCGAACCACGCGTCGAACTGCTCCCACGTCTGCACCGTGTCGTAGTGCCGCTCGGCCGCGAACGACAGCTCGGCCGTCCCCTCGGGCGCCGCATCGGCGGGGGCATCGTCGCCGGATGCGCGCTCGCTTGGCGCGGGCGCGCTCTCGATCTCGCGCAGCCAGGTCTTGAAGCCGTAAGTGGAGAAGATCGTGCCGAGCGGCTCGCGCTGCTCGACACCCGTCACGAGCGACGTATCGATCGACTCGACCTGCGGCGCCAGATCGCAGGCGGTCTCGACCGTCACGAGCTGGCGCGCGAGCGGCAGGAAATCGAGCGAGCGCCGCAGGTTGTCGCCGACGACGCCCTTGATCTCGTCCGCATGCGCGACCACGCCGTCGAGCGAATCGTACTGCGTGAGCCACTTCACGGCCGTCTTCGGCCCGCATTTCTCGACGCCCGGCACGTTGTCGACCGTATCGCCGATCAGCGACAGGTAGTCGACGATCCGCTCGGGCGGCACGCCGAATTTCGCGAGCACGCCCGCACGGTCGAGCGTTTCGTTCGTCATCGTATTGATCAGCGTGACGCGCTCGGTGACGAGCTGCGCCAGATCCTTGTCGCCCGTGGACACGATCACGTGCATGCCGCGCCGTTCGGCCGCTTTCGCGAGCGTGCCGATCACGTCGTCGGCCTCGACGCCCTCGATCATCAGCAGCGGCCAGCCGAGCGCGCGCACCGCCGCGTGGATCGGTTCGATCTGCTGCGCGAGATCGCCCGGCATCGACGGCCGGTTGGCCTTGTATTCCGCGTATAAATCGTCGCGAAAGGTTTTGCCCTTCGCATCGAACACGCACGCGCTATACTCTGCACTGACTTCCTTGCGCATCCGGCGCAGCATGTTGATGATTCCGTAGAGCGCCCCGGTCGGCTCTCCACCGGGTCCCCGCAAATCCGGCATGGCATGGTAGGCCCGATACAGATAGCTCGAACCATCAACCAATAGCAGGGTCTTACCTTCCAGGTTCAGTTCTTCAGGCATTATGGATAAGAGAAAAGTGATTCCGAGTCTGCGTTCGCTCGCAGATCAAGAACGCGCGACGGCGAAGAAAGCCCGCGCTTCGTGGCAGATGTTCACGATTATGGCAGAGTTTATCGAGGCGACCGAGTACCTGTCGGAGATCCGCCCGGCTGTCAGCATCTACGGTTCCGCCCGCCTCAAGCCCGACACGCCGGACTACAAGCTCGCGGTGCAGATCGCCCGCAAGCTGTCCGACGCCGGTTTCGCGGTCATCTCCGGCGGCGGCCCCGGCATCATGGAAGCGGCCAATAAGGGCGCGCATGCCGGCAAGGCGCCGTCGGTCGGGCTCAACATCGAGCTGCCGCACGAGCAGGCCGGCAATCACTATCAGGACATCTCGCTGCGGTTCCGCCATTTCTTCACGCGCAAGGTCACGTTCGTCAAGAACTCGGACGCGGTGATCGTGATGCCGGGCGGCTTCGGCACACTCGACGAACTGTCGGAAGTACTCACGCTGATCCAGACGAAGAAATCGCGTCTCGTGCCGATCATCCTCGTCGGCAGCGCGTTCTGGCAAGGGCTGCTGCAGTGGTTCCGCGACCAGATGATCCCGATGGGCCTCATCAATCCGGACGACATGGCGCTGATGCAGGTGATCGACGATCCCGACCAGGTGCTCGAAGCCGTGATGGCGTTCTACGAGGATCGCGGCGAGGAGTCGGACGATTCGCAGCCGCCGCGCCCCGAAGAAGACCGGATGTTCTATCTGTAACACCGCATTCCCGCCACGCGGGCGATGCATCGGCAAGACGGGCGGGCGCCTCGCGGCTCCGCCCGTTTTGTCTTTGCGGCGCGCGTGCGCCGGCCGATTCCGCGATGTTTCGTGCCTGATGCGATGTCCGCCTGGGCCATTCAGCCCGGCTGCCGTATGCGGCGGCCGCCCGCATCGTCGCTTACCTCCGCTTGCCGCAGATCGGCCAGCAGCCGCTGCAGTAGCGCGATCTGCCCGACCGCCTCGATCTCCGGCCTCGACAGCCGTTCCCGCGGCGGCAGCGTGTGCCGCGCGGACGCGTCGCCATCGCCATCCCGTAATGACGCTTCGATGTCGCGGGATGTCGCCGCGAGCCATGCGATCAGTTCGGCGCCCCGCCTCTGCCCCTGGGCGCTCAGACGCAGATGCGCGGCAGTGCCGGCCATCCGGCGCAGCAGGCCGAGGATCGTCGACGCGGCCGTGTCGAAACGCGAATCGTCGAGACGCTCGAGGCGCAGGCGGTTAAATGCTTCCTCCGCGTTGTTGCTGGCAAGGCCGGCGGCCCGCCGCAGTTGTTGCGCGTCGCCGTCGACGCGCACGGACGGCGCCAGCGCGTCGGCGAGATAGCGCAGGTTCGCGCGCACCGCGTCCGCGATCCGCGCGCGGATATCGATTTGCTCGCGCGTCGGCCAGAGCAGGAACGTCGCGAGCAACGCCAGCGCGCACCCCAGCACGTTGTTGCCGAGCCGCGTGGCCGCGTAGACGAACTCGCGCGCGCCGGGCGTCGCAAAATCGGCGACCAGCACGAAGGTCGGCGTGAGGAACAGCACGAACAGGCTGTAGCTCACGGGCCGCAGCGCCATCGTCGCGCATACCAAAGGGAACACCACCAGCGAAATGCCGAGCGGCGAATGAATCGCGAAGCCGATCGCGGCCGCGAGCAGTCCGCCGACGACGCTGCCTGCCGCGCGCTCCAGGCTGCGCGGCCAGGTGCCGGCGATCGACGGCTGCAGGATCAGCAGGATCGCCATCGTCGCCCAATAGCCGAACGGCACGCCCAGCAGCCGCACGATCAGGAAGCCGGCCGTCGTCGCGACGCCGACGCGGGCCGCGTGACGCAGGCCGATCGACTGCCACAGCAGATTCGCATTGAAGGTCGCGGCGGCACGCGTCAGTACCCTGCCCAGGCTGGGGATCCAGCCTGCGGCAACAGATGGCGGCGGGACGGGATCGATCGGCGCCTGGTCGGCCGGCCAGGCGATCTCGCCGTCGAGCGCCGCATCCAGCTGCCGCGCGAGCCGCTCGATTCTCCGCTGCTGCTCGACCGGGCGCACCCACGGCGCGTCGTACACGGCGGAGCCGGTCCGGCGCAGCCGCGCCGCGAGCCCGACGAGCACGCGCGCGGCGCGGCGCGCATCGCGCAAACCGTCGCGGCCCCGCTGACACGCGCCCGACACCGCGATCAGATAGGCGAACAAACGCTCGCCGTCGGCGAGCGCGATCAGCAGATTCGCGTAGGCGTCGCGCTGATCGGCCCGCGACACCGGCACGCTCGCGAGCGCCTTGCGCGCCCGTTCGAGCGCGGCGCGGGCATCGCCGCGAAACTTCGCCGCATGCAGTTCCCATTGCCGCAGCCCCTGCTGAGGTTCGCCGAGCAGCCGCGCGCTGTCGAGCGCGATGTCGGCGAGCCGCCCATACACCGAACGCACCGCCGTGCGGCTGGGGGCGAACGGGTGGATGCGCCACACCGTGAGACTCAGCACGATCGCGAACAGGCAACCGCTCAGGTAGATCGCGAGAAACGCCGCACCGGTGCGCAGGTCGTGCATCGGCCGGTCGACCATCACGACGCAGGCGGTCGCGGCCAGGATCGCCACCTGCGCCGCGGCCGCGCCCCAGATACGGCCGAGCGCGCCCGCCGTCGTGAACGCCAGCACGGCGAGCGCGGCGGCGACGGTGCCCACGCCCGATGCGAACGCGGTGAGGCCGCCGCACAGTGCCGAGAGCAGCGCGAAGCTCGTCATCGACGCGAAGCGGCTCCGGTTCGAACCGGCGGCGTCGGCCAGGCAGGTCCAGAACGCGCCGATGGCCGCCCACGCGAATTCGGGCTCGTGCAGCAGGTTGCCGACCGCCAGCATCGCAGTGGACGCGCAGGCGGCGCGCAAGCCTTCGGACAGGCTCGCCTCGCCGACCGCGAACGACACCATCCAGACCGGCCGCCCGCGCGACAGCGCGGCAGCGGATGCGTGGAGCATCCTCATACACCGGTTGACGGTGCGACGAATCCTGCGGTGGAGATGACGAAACATGCGATTCGATGGAAAGGGGGTTGCGGCGGCGGACGGACGCCTGTTCCGGTCCTGCGGGTGACGCGGACGGCGGCAGGCCGGCACGTCATAATAAGGGAAAACCCTTAAGAAAAATAAACAAGATCGCGGACCGGACCGGCCTTCCGTCATGACGCCGGATCGTCTGCTTTTCCATACGTCCGAGTGCGCGTCCTGCCCGGAGGTACTGGCATACCGCGTCGTCCCGCTACCTGCCGCCGTCCGCCGCGTGCAGGCTACCCCGGGGCTGCGGCACGGACAAATGGGAGGGCGATGCGCCCCTCCGCGGGATCCGGCCGCTGAATTCGTAACCAATCTTTTCCGTTGCCGTCAGCCGAACGTTAAATCCGGCGACGGTGTCCGCCACTCGACCGCCCCACCTCGCGATCTCGCCACCGGACATTGTCAAGTCGCCGAGACTCCCGGCCCGAGATTGTCCGGCACGCGTCAATGCAGCGTTACACATCCCTACTTCAAATAATCCTGCCCGCCGCCACACTTCGCTCCACATCGTGACCGACGGACGCGACGCATCCGACTCGGGACTTCATACCCTGGCATCCGGCCGGCACGTGTCTCAACCACTGGAGAACCCAACATGAAACGCACGCTGATTGCCTTTGCATTGGCCGGTCTCACCCTGTCGGGCGCGGCGCACGCCGTGAACGTCGACGTCAACATCGGCACGCCGGCGCCTGTCGTCGTCGCTCCGGGCCCGGCGCCGGTCGTCGTCACACAGGGCTGGCACGGCGACCGCTACTGGGATGGCCACCGCTACTGGGAGCGTCGCGAATGGGAAGCGCGTCAGCATGCGCGCTACGACCGTGACCATGACCGCGATCGCGGCCACTGCCCGCCGGGACATGCGAAAAAAGGCGAGTGCTGACGCACCGCCAGACCTGGAGCAGGACCGCTCCCGTGCGGCTTGCCCGGGCTCGATGAGACAACCCGTCCGCGTTTCTCGCGCGGACGGGTTTTTTCGCGGCGGCATGAATCATTCGGATGGCCGGGCCGGTATCGCCTGCCGCAGCCGGGGAAGTATCTCCGACGCGCCCTTGCATACCTACCCGAACGCTCGCGCAGCCATCCCATGGCAAGAAGCGTTTTCCGCTTGCGCTCGATTAACCGCTTATATTTATTCACCGAATCCAGCACGGCCCCTTAACGTCCGACCCGGTGTCGCTTTCGGAAACGCGGTGCCGTTGCTCGGCGATCAACGCGATCGCCGACTAGGCTTGGCTTAGGAGCGGGGCTATTTATTTAGTTTCATTCTCTCCGCGAACGTCAATCCCGGCTGCACCTTGCTCTCGGGAAGGCCCCGTTTCGTGACATCCGCAAGGTTGCGTGAATAGACGGTTTCGTTGCCGATCGTGCGCTCCGACGCGTCACGGTATCCGTACACGGTCTCGACATCCCCTCGCGACGCGTCCGCCGCAGGCTGCGAATACACTGACTCGACTATCAGCCTCGAGCCTGCAACGGCGTTATTTGAAAAAGTTGTGCTAAGCGTATCCGCCGCGGTTTGCAAACGACTCTTGCATCCGACGTCGTTGTCTTGTCCGCACGGCCCGTAGTTTCCATGGAAGCCGACGGTGATCGTCTGTGGTCCTTGATCCTTTGGTGCGTTGCGGATTGCCTCTTGAGCGAGACCCAGTCCCTCTTTCAGCATTTGCACTTCCGCATCGTTGATCGAATATTGGCTGTCGATATGCCTGCCACTCGCAGGTCGCTCGGGGGATTGGCCGCGCCTCGCATCACGGGTATCGGGCACGTTCGGCAGTGTCGTGCCGCCATTTTCCTGCCGCATCGTACTGTAGTCTTCGTGCCGTTCGACTCGCTCACCGCCGGGTCGCTTCACGAAAGCGGCGGTTTGCACTGTGTTGGAGAAAGCGCCAGCCGTTACCGTGACTTTCATCGCGCTTCGGACACCGCCTCCGTCCGTTCTGCGTACTTCCGACATGGAATTGAGGCGCTGCAACCCCGCGATCGGGCCCGCTGTGGCGGATCGTGTGTTGCCGCCGCCGGACGCGCCCGGTCTCCCCCTCGGCACGTTAGATGCCGGTGTTGACGACGACATGATGGGACGTTGACCGGTACCGCCTACGCGAGAATTCGTCATGATCGAATGTAAAGTGAAGGACGTAGCGACGGTACGCTCGTGGCCCGGATGCGATCTCGATCGCGCGAAGTAGCGGCCGGAGATCCGAAACGGCGAGCGCACCTCACGCGACCCTACGCACCCGACATCAGGATTGAGGAACCCCACCCCCATTCTCCTCGGTGTAACCCAACGCGGAGTACCGCGCTGTGACTGGCGCGCCCGGCAGTACGTCGAGCTGTATCAAGTGCAATGGCTATGCGGCTAGCGGGATGAGCGGCCGTTTCAGATGTGGCGTCCACGACAGCGAGCCGCGCGGTAGCGCGTATCGCGCGGTTGGCGTGGGCATCACGGGTACGGGCGCCGACCTCAATCGCTACCTGCCGGGGAAATAGCCGAAGGCCCGTGCCGCGTATCGAATCGCGGACTGCTGACGAGCCATTGCGATCATGGCGCGGGGGAAGCACGTCATATTGCGACAAATAGAGCGAAGCAGCGCCCGTGTTCGCAACGAATAGTTCACAAAAAATGGACGGATGAGCACTCAATCAGAAACCGTGTCGCGTAAGCTTTCTTACGACCTCATTCTGCCAGCCTTCCTTTGTGTTGCTGCGCAGATGTCGTCACGTGTCTTCTTAATGCATGCACTCGATGAATGTGGCTCCCGGTCTGCCCCAACTCTCTAAGGAGTTTGTTATGCAACGCTTACAAAAATTGGTGCTCGGTGTGTTTGCTGCGCTTACGCTGATGGTCGCGATTCCCGCGGCCCCAGCACACGCAGAGCCGGAATTCCAATGTAACGCCCCGTCCTGCCTGGTCACGCAATGCTGGGAATTCTGGTGCTTCTGGGGAGGTTGATCACGCGCCCTCCACGGGGACGGGGAGACGCGTCCGGCATAAGCCCGGGTTCCCCAGTCCCCGGCTGCTGAATCGCCCGGCGATTTCTGCGGCCATCACTGGCAGAACGTGTCCGATGAAGGGATTGCGTTTCACCCGAGCAAGACGGCCAACAGTAGCGGAGTGCGCCCGTTGATCGCAATGACGCCCGACCTCCAAGAAACACGGGATCGGACGCGCGGCGGCAAGATCGCCGCTATCGGTCCGGTGATCTGCACGCATGCCGGCGGCCGCTTCACTGACATCGGCGCGCACTCAGGGTGGAAACGCGCGTGTCAGCGGGCACGATCGATGGACGAAAAAGACGGCGAAGAAAGAGGAAACGCCCCGAACCCGATATACCTGGTCGGGATGCATTTCCATGATCTGCGGGCGAAGGCCCTGACCGATCTAAAGCGGCAGCGGGGTGCGGCGGCAGCGCAATCGCTGGCCGGCCACACGACCGAAAGCATGACGGCGCGCTACACGAAATCACGCGAAGTGGAACGTGTCCGACCAATGCCATTGAAGCGTGCAAGTTAGACACTGACGCTCATGTTAGACACGAAGGCTCCCCGAACCGGCCGAGGAGCCTTATACAGCAAGGGTTCGTTACTGAAACGCCACTTCCGCGAAGCTCCGCAGCTTGCGGCTATGCAACCGGTCGAGCCCGTTGGTGCGCAGAATTTCCATGGCCCGCACGCCGATCTGCAGATGCTGGTCGACCTGCGCGCGATAGAACTGATCGGCCATCCCCGGCAGCTTCAGCTCGCCGTGCAGCGGCTTGTCCGACACGCACAGCAGCGTGCCGTACGGCACGCGGAACCGGAAGCCGTTGGCGGCGATCGTCGCGCTTTCCATGTCGAGCGCGATCGCGCGGCTTTGCGACAGCCGCTGCACCGGTTCGCGATGATCGCGCAGCTCCCAGTTGCGATTGTCGACGCTCGCGACCGTCCCGGTGCGCATCACCCGCTTCAGCTCCGCCCCCTCGAGCTGCGTCACCTGTGCGACCGCGCGCTCCAGCGCGACCTGCACTTCCGCGAGCGCCGGGATCGGCACCCACAAAGGCAGATCGTCGTCGAGCACGTGATCCTCGCGCACATAACCGTGCGCGAGCACGTAGTCGCCGAGGCGCTGGGTATTGCGCAGCCCAGCGCAGTGCCCGAGCATCACCCACGCATGCGGGCGCAGCACCGCGATGTGATCGGTGATCGTCTTCGCGTTCGACGGCCCGACGCCGATGTTGACCATCGTGATCCCGCTGCCGTCCGCGCGCTTCAGGTGATACGCGGGCATCTGCGGCAGCCGCGGCGGCGGCGTGCCCTCGACCGGCTCGTCGCCGAGATTCGCGTTGTACGTGATCACGTCGCCCGGTTCGACGAACGACGTATATTCGCTGCGATACGCGCGCACCTCGGGATCGTCGCTCGCCGACATCAGCGTGCGGCCGAGCTTCACGAACTCGTCGATGTAGAACTGGTAGTTCGTATAGAGCACGTAATTCTGGAAATGCGTCGGCAGCGTCGCGGTGTAGTGGCGCAGCCGATGCAGCGAGAAATCGACGCGCGCGGCCGTGAACAGCGCGAGCGGATGGGGCTCGCCGGGCGCCGGCTCGAAGGTGCCGTTGACGATGCGGTCGTCGAGGTAGGCGAGATCGGGCGTATCGAACACATCGCGCATCGCGAGCAGGCGGTCGCGGTCGAGATCGCCCTCCAGGTGGATGCCCTCGGAAAACGCGAAATGCACCGGAATCGGCTGCTTCGACACGCCCACCTCGATCTGCACGTGGTGGTTCTTCGCCAGCAGACGCAATTGCTCGCGGTAATAGTTGGCGAACAGGTCGGGACGCGTGACGGTGGTCTCGAACACGCCCGCCCCCGCGACGAAGCCGTACGAGCGGCGCGAATCGATGTGCGTGTTGACGTCGGTATGAATCCGCACGAACGGATAGCAGGCGCGCACGTGCTCGGTGAACGCCTCGTTGCGGCGGTAGCGCGCGAACGCGTCGCGCAGGAACGCGGAGTTGGCTTCGTAGATGGCCGACAGGCGGGCGACGGCGGCATTCGGATCGTCGAAGGCTTCGACGGGCGGGCTCTCCGGCGAGAGTGTCCGGTGGCGGCGGTTCAGGTCGTTCTTCATGGTGAGTCAGATCCTCGTCAGATCGGTCTGACATTACCACGGAACCTTGTCCGATTGACGATGCCCCCGGTATCGTCAAGGCCGCCGCCCATGCGGATCGTCGGCGTCGGCTCCCCGCCGGTATTTGTTAGAATCGCGAGGTTCTTTGGGAGAATCACGATGAAGCCGCTCCTTTTCGCCGCTGCCGTTGCGGCTTTTGCCCTCGTCGGCCCCGCGCACGCGGCCGACGCCGCCCAGGCGAGCGCCGACGCGCAAGCCCAGGCCGCCGCCAACGAGGCCGCCGGCCTGCCCGATCTCACGAAGATCAACCGGCCAGCCGCGGAAGTCACGTCGAAAGTCGATTTCAACGACATCCAGCGCACGCCGAGCTTTTACGAAAAAAGCAAGAACGGCACGGAAGTCACCGAATACCGCGATCGCGGCAAGCCCGTCGAGATCAACGTGAAATCGAATTTCGGCACCCGCTACCAGATGAGCGCGTCGCCGGACACTTCGCCGCGTCCGCACGACGCGGGCGTGCCGATCACGCGCCTGCCGTCGGTCAACCTGCACTATTGATCGCCCCCCGCCGGCCGCCGCCCATGCTCGCGCGGCAGCCGACGCGCCTCCAGCCTGCCCTTTCGCTCCTCCGGCGCCTGCCGCCGGCCAGCCAACCCGAATCGACGTCTTCCTGCATGGCCGTTTTTACCGCGGTTTCCGACTCCGATCTCGCGCACTGGATGCGCCATTACGATCTCGGCGAGGTGGTCGCGTTTCGCGGCATCCCGTCCGGCATCGAGAACAGCAATTTCTTCCTGACGACGACGCGCGGCGAGTACGTCCTCACGATCTTCGAAAATCTGACGGCCGCCCAGTTGCCGTTCTACATCGACCTGATGAGCCACCTCGCCGAGCACGGCGTGCCGGTGCCCGACCCGGTTCCGCGCGACGACGGCGCACTGTTCGGCATCCTGCACGGCAAGCCGGCCGCGATCGTCACGAAGCTCGACGGCTCGGCCGAACTGGCGCCGCGCGTCGAGCACTGCATCGAGGTCGGGCAGATGCTCGCCCGCATGCACCTGGCGGGGCGCGGCTACGCGCGCCGCCAGCCGAACCTGCGCAGCCTCGCGTGGTGGCGGACCAACGTGCCGGCCATCGCGCCGTTCGTGAGCGACGCGCAGCGCACGCTGCTCGAAGGCGAACTCGCCCACCAGGCCGCGTTCTTCGCGTCGGCCGACTATGCGGCGCTACCGGAAGGCCCGTGTCACTGCGATCTGTTCCGCGACAACGTACTGTTCGCGCACGCGCAGCCGAATACCGGCCACACCGTACGGCTCGGCGGCTTCTTCGATTTCTACTTCGCCGGCTGCGACAAGTGGCTGTTCGACGTTGCGGTGACGGTCAACGACTGGTGCGTCGACCTCGCCACCGGCGCGCTCGACACGGCCCGCGCCGACGCGCTGCTGCGCGCCTATCAGACGGTCCGGCCCTTCACCCCGGAGGAGCACCGGCACTGGAGCGACATGCTGCGCGCCGGCGCCTACCGCTTCTGGGTGTCGCGCCTGTATGATTTTTACCTGCCCCGCGCGGCGGAAATGCTGAAACCGCACGACCCGGGCCATTTCGAGCGCATCCTGCGCGAGCGTATCGCTCACGTGAGCGCGCTCCCTGACACACATACCCCATGCAACTGATCGAAGTCCCCGCCAAGACCGGCTACGTCTGGTTCCGCCAGGGCATCTGGCTGTTCCGGCGCAACCCGCTCGCGTTCATCACGCTGTTCTTCACCTACCTGCTCGCGATGATGCTGGTGTCGCTCGTGCCCGTGATCGGCGCGGCGCTGCCGCTGCTGTTCATCCCCGGCATCGCGGTAGGTTTCATGGCCGCATGCCGCGACACGATCGCCGGCAAGCCGGTGATGCCGACGATCCTGCTCGACGGCTTCCGCTCGTACGGCCCCGTCGTCACGCAGCGCCTGTTCGCGCTGGGCGGCCTGTACATCGTGTCGATGGCGATCGTGTTCGCCGCATCGGCGCTCGGCGACGGCGGCACGCTGCTGAAGGTGATGTTCGGCCTCGGCGGCGCGAATCCGGACCCGGAAACGCTCGCGACGCCGGGCATGCTGGTGGCGCTCGCCGTCGCCGGAACGCTGTACCTGCCGGTCGCGATGATGTTCTGGTTCGCGCCGGTGCTGACCGCATGGCACGACATTCCGCCCGTCAAGGCGCTGTTCTTCAGCGTGGTGAGCTGCTGGCGCAACCGCGGCGCGTTCACGCTGTACGGGCTGCTATGGTTCGCGATCGCGCTCGGCGTCTCGTTCGGCCTCGCCGCGCTGATGCAGGCGCTCGGCGCCGGCGCCTACGCGCTGACCGTCATGATGCCCGCGACGATCATCATCACCTCGATGCTCTACTGCTCGTTCTACGCGACCTATCGCGGCTGTTTCGGCATTCAGGAACCCGGCGCGCCGTCGCTGCCCGCTTCCAGCTAACCCTCACGGCGCGCGGTCCCGCGCGCCCGGCCGGTCAGCCGCCGCGTGGCGCGTCGGCCGGCCGTGTCCGGCCGATTCCCCCCTCCACCCCTCGCCATTCCAGTCGTTTAAGCGCAAAATCATTTGCGTACTAATCTTTTGCGCCATCTCATGCCACCCGCCATCATGGACGATCTGCCCCCTCTTCCGTTCACGCTCGACGAGCAGCTTTGCTTCGCGCTCTACTCGACGTCGCTCGCGATGACGAAGGCGTACAAACCGTTGCTCGACAAGCTCGCGCTGACCTACCCTCAATACTTGGCGATGCTGGTGCTGTGGGAAACCGACGACATGGCCGTCAAGGACATCGCCGCACGGCTCAATCTGGATCCGGCCACGGTCACGCCGCTGCTGAAGCGGCTCGAGGCGCTCGGTTACCTCGAGCGGGTGCGCAGCACGATCGACGAGCGGGTGGTCCACGCGCGGCTGACGCCCGAGGGCGCCGAACTGCGGCAGAAGGCCCGCTCGGTGCCCGCCGATCTGTTCTGCGCGATGCAGCAGACCCCCGATTTCCTGATGCGTCTGCGCACGGATCTCACGCGTCTGCGGCAAGCCCTGACGGACTCCGGGCAAACCTGAGACAAGCCGATGCCATCCGTTTCCGATGCGACGTCGAAATTTAATTTGCACACTAATGATTAGTGAGATATATTTATTCCCGTGGCCGACGCCCTCCCTTGCCGCCGAGCCGCCTTCACCGACCTTTCCAGACAGGAGTCTCACCATGAACATCCTCTACAAGACGAGCGCGACCAGCACCGGCGGCCGCGACGGCCGGGCAGTTTCCGCGGACAACAAGCTGGACGTGAAGCTCGCCGCGCCGCGCGAACTGGGCGGCACGGGCGCGGAAGGCACGAATCCGGAGCAACTCTTTGCCGCCGGCTATTCCGCGTGCTTCCTGAGCGCCATGAAGTTTGTCGCCGGCCAGAGCAAGCAGGCGCTGCCCGCCGATACGACGGTGACGGCCGAAGTCGGCCTCGGCCCGAACGATGCAGGCGGGTTCGCCCTGGACATCGAATTGCGAGTGGCACTGCCGGGGCTCGACGCGACCGCCGCGAAAGCACTCGTCGACAAGGCGCATCACGTCTGCCCGTACTCGAACGCGACCCGCAACAACGTTGCCGTGCGTCTCGTGATCGCCTGACGGCCGCCGGCCTCGGCGCCGCCGCACATGCAAAAAGGGCCAGCCGGCTTGCAAGCCGGCTGGCCCTTTCAAACTTTATGCGTATAAATTATTAAACGCTTAACGCGCGACCATCCACGACGGCTGGTTCAACGCGGATTCCCGGTCGATCTTGCGCATGCGGAATTCGAGGTCATACAGATCGGTCGCGTCGGCGAGGTACGCGTCGGTACGCTCTTTCGCGATCTGCTCGGACGATTTCGTCAGGAACAGGAACAGGCGGCTCAGCAGGTACATGATCGATCTCTCCAATCAAGGGTTTTTGCTTAGGTATTTACCCGCATTATAGGGAAAACCCTGAACTCTTGCCAGCGCATTTTGAGCCGCCGTCGCTACGACGCGACAACATCGCGCGCCTGCAGCGCGAAAAACGACCACACCAGCTCGCTGGCATCCGGCCCGACGGCCGCGTGAAACGGCACGGTGTCGTCGCCGCCGGCCCACGCGTGCGCGAGTCCCTTGACGACGCACAACCGCACCACGGACCGGCGGTCTTTCCGGTAGTCGAACGCATCCATTCCGTCGTCGCGGGTCTCGATGCGCTCCGCGCCCCGCAGCGCACCGCGCGCATCGGCCATCCCGTTCAAGCGCAGGAACTCGATCGCGAGCTGCTCGGCATTCTTCGGCGCGACGACGCGATCGTCGTCGCCGTGCACGATCAGCGCGGGCATGCCGGGATAGGCGCCCGGTTCGATCAGCGCATCGACGGTCGCGGCCGGATTCTGGTGCAACCCGCGCCGCATCACGTCCATCGCCGCGATGCCCGACTGCGCTTCGCCGAACGCCGGCCCGGAATGCAGCGCAACGGCCGCGAACCGGTGCGGATGGTAGAGCGCCAGCAGCGCAGCCAGCCCCGCGCCGGCCGACATGCCCGCGACATACACCCGCGACGCGTCGAACCCGTGTTCGTCGACCAGCGCGTCGACCAGATCGGCGACGGCCTGCGCCTCGCCGCGTCCACCGCGCTCGCTGTCGTCATACCAGTGCCAGCAACGATGCGGGTGCGCGCGCGGGTCCTGCTCCGGATACAGCACGGCAAAACCGTGCCGATCGGCGAGGAGGTTCATTCGCGTGCCCTGCGCGAACTGGTCGATATCCTGTTTGCATCCGTGCAGCATCACGACGAGCGGCAGCGCATCCGCGGCGAAGCCCGGCGGCACGTACAGGCCGTACGACAGATGCTGGACGAAGCGCCCGAGCACGGGCGGCAACGGATGATCGGCCCGTACCCAGTCGCCGCCCGCCCAGGCGGCGGCGCGCGGCCGCACCCGCGACTCGCGCGGCGCGGCGCCCGGCGCATCGGACACGGCAGCGGACGACACGCCGGCAGCCCGCACGGGCTGAGACTGAGGCGGCATGTGAAGCATGCGTTTCATACCGCCCAGCCAGAGTTTCGTCAGACTTTTGGTCATCGGTCGAGGCTCGCAGTGAGAAAGGAAAAGGGCCGGATCGGCAAGTCGGCGGCCCGGTTTGTGCAATGCACAATAACACCCTTTCCGGAAATTTTCTCGCCCCGCCGAAGTTCTTCTGACGAACACCCGGGATCGGAATCCTGGCCGCCTGTATACTGGAAGCTCGCCGCTTGTATTCGTTGTAGTCGCTATTTCCGGCTCGCGCGTTAAGCAAGTACCCCGCCTTTTCCTGCCCGCTGCTCTCGATGTACGACCTGCCGCCTCATCTGTGGATCTCGATCACCGCGCTCGGCGGTGCCGGCCTCACGCTGCCGCTCGCCGTCACGATCGCCGTGTGGCTCGCGCTCGGCTATTCGGTGCGCCGCGCCGCCGCATGGCTGGTGGTGCTCGGCGTCGCGATCGGCGTCGTCGCGCTCACCAAGATCGCTTTCCTCGGCTGGGGAATCGGTGTGCGCGCGTGGGATTTCACCGGGTTCAGCGGCCACGCGATGCTGTCCACATCGGTTTATCCGGTTGCGCTATTCCTGGTGCTGGCACGGGCGAACACGCCGGTGCGCGTGCTCGGCGTCGTGCTCGGCCTGGCGGCGGGCGTCGCGGTCGGCCTGTCGCGCGTCGTGCTCGACGCCCACTCGCCGTCGGAGGCGATCACGGGCTGCATCATCGGCGCGCTTGCCGCGCTGAGCTTCATCGCCGGCTCGTGGCGGGCGCAGCCGCATCGCTGGTCGATGCCGGCCGTCGCGGCAAGCCTCGTGCTCGTCACGATCGCGCTGCACGGCATCACCGTCCCGTCGCACCGCTGGGTCACCCAGGTCGCACTGCAGCTGTCCGGCCATGAACGCCCGTATGTCCGCGCCCGGTGGAAAGCCAATCCGAACTACCGGCCCGCATCGCGGCCCACCTCGCAGCAAACCCTCGAAATCCCCGTCGTCCGGCCCGCCTGATCCGCCACGGCCCCGCCGGGCCGTCATGCGCGCCTCGGGATAACCGGTATGTCGAGCGTTATCACCCTCCCTATATTACGATTACGGTTTTCCTCCATTCGACCACTACCGCCATGTCCGCTGCTGCCCGCTCCGCCCGTCGCCTGTTCCTCCGCACGCTGTCGCTCTCCGCACTGGCCGTCGGCCTCGCCGCCCGACCGGCCTGGGCCGCCGAAGAACTGGTCGTCTCCGCGGCGGCCAGCCTGACCAATGCGTTCAAGGCGGTCGGCGACGCGTACGAGAAACAGCATCCGGACACCAAGGTGCTGTTCAACTTCGGCGCGTCCGACGTGCTGATGCAGCAGATCGCGAAGGGCGCGCCCGCCGACGTGTTTGCGTCCGCCGACCAGAAGGCGATGGATCGCGCGGTCGGCGAGAACGTGATCGCCACCGGTTCGCGCCGTGATTTCGCCGCGAATTCGCTGGTGCTGATCGTGCCCGCCGACAGCCGCGCCGGTTTCGGCTCGCTGCGCGACCTGACGGCCGCGAGCGTGAAGCGCGTCGCCTACGGCGATCCGGCGTCCGTGCCGGTCGGCCGCTATACGGAAGGCGCGCTGAAGGCCGCCGGCGTGTGGAACGACATCAGCGCGAAGGGCGTGCTGGCCGCGAACGTGCGCCAGAGCCTCGATTACGTGGCGCGCGGCGAAGTCGACGCGGGCTTCGTGTTCGGCACCGACGCGGCGATCATGCCGGAGCGCGTGAAGGTCGCGCTGACGGTGCCGACGCAAACGCCGATCACCTACCCGATCGCGATCGTGAAGGACAGCCGCCACGCCGCCGAAGCGAAGAATTTCGTCGACTTCGTACTGTCGCCGGCCGGTCAGACCGTGCTCGCGAAGTACGGCTTCAAGCCGGCCGGCTCCGCCAACTAGGCATCTCGACATGCATGACGCGTGGATCCCCCTGCTGCTGTCGCTGAAGGTCGCCGGCTGGGCGACGGCGCTCGACATCGTGCTCGGCGTCGCCGCCGGCTATGCGCTGGCGCGCTGGCGCTCCGGCGCGCGCGACATCGTCGATTCGCTGCTCACCCTGCCGCTCGTGCTGCCGCCGACCGTGCTCGGCTACTACCTGCTCGTGCTGCTCGGCCGGCGCGGCGTGTTCGGCGCGTGGCTCGACAAGCTCGGCATCCAGCTCGTCTTCACGTGGCAGGGCGCGGTGATCGCGTCGATGGTGGTCGCCTTCCCGCTGATCCTCAAATCGGCGCGCGCCGCGTTCGAAGCGGTCGATCCGCAGCTCGAACGCGCGGCGCGCACGCTCGGCGTCAGCGAAGCCGGCATCTTCTTTCGCGTCACCCTGCCGCTCGCCGCGCGCGGCATCCTCGCGGGCGCGCTGCTCGCGTTCGCGCGCGCGCTCGGCGAATTCGGCGCGACGCTGATGATCGCGGGCAACCTGCCCGGCCGCACGCAGACGCTGTCGGTCGCGGTCTACGCGGCCGTGCAGGCGGGCGACGACAGCACCGCGAATTTCCTCGTGCTCGTCACGTCGGTGACCTGCGTGCTGATCCTGCTGATCGCGGGCCGGCTCGTGCCGCAGCGCCAGTTGCTCGGAGCGCGCTGAAATGAGTCTCGTCGTCGAGATCAGCAAGACCTATGCGACACCGGAGCGCCACTTCGAGCTCGACGTCGCGTTCTCGGCGGCCGCGCAGCGGGTCGTGCTGTTCGGGCCGTCGGGTGCGGGCAAGAGCCTCACGCTGCAGGCCATCGCCGGCCTGCTCACGCCGGATCGCGGCACGATCTCGCTGGACGGCGAGCCGCTGTTCGATTCGGCGCGCCGCATCGACATCCCGACGCAAGCGCGCCGCGTTGCGTATCTGTTCCAGGATTACGCGCTGTTCCCGCACCTGAACGTGCGGCAGAACCTCGCCTTCGGCCTGAAGCGCGGCTGGCGCAACCCGCGCGCGAAGGAACTGCCGCCCGATGCCGAATACTGGCTGCGCGCCTTCGAACTCGACGCGCTCGCCGGCCATTTTCCGGTGCAGCTGTCGGGCGGGCAGAAGCAACGCGTCGCGCTCGCCCGCGCGCTGATCGCGCAACCGCGCATCCTGCTGCTCGACGAACCGTTTTCCGCCCTCGATGTCGCGATGCGCCGGCGCATGCGGCATGAACTCACCGAGCTGCAGGCGCGGCTCGACATCCCGATGGTGCTGATCACGCACGATCCCGACGACGTCGCGGCATTCGGCGACCAGGTCGTGCAGCTTCACGAGGGCCACGTGCTGCCGGACGCCCCGCTCGCCGAGTGGGCGACGAGCCTGCGCTGACGCGCCGCGGCGCCGTCCTCCCCGCGGCGCCGTTCGCTTGGCGACAAAAAACCGGCGCGAGGCCGGCTTTTCATGTGCCGCGACATCGACGGCCGCGAAGCGCCGCGCACCGCTTCCGGCGGGACTTCGACTTCAGCCGTTCACGGCCAGGATCACGCTCGACGCCTTGAACGCGGCCAGCGCCTTCGCGCCTTTCGCGAGTGCCAGCGTATCGACGCTTTCATTCGTCACGATCGCCGCCAGCGTCACACCGCCGTCGAGCGCGAGCAGCACCTCGCTGTTGACCGCGCCGCGCTTCACGTCCTCCACCACGCCGCGCAACTGGTTGCGCGTCGACAGCTTGAGCGGCGCGCCGTCGTCCTCGGTGGCGAGGATCACCCACGAGGCCTTCACGAGCGCGCAGGCGTCCGCGCCGACCGCCAGCGCCAGTGCTTCCGTGCTCTCGTGGGTCAGCACGGCGACGATCGTCTGGCCGCCCGGCAGCGCCAGCGATACCTCGTCGTTCACCGCGCCATGCTTGATCGAAGCAACCTTGCCGAACAGCTGGTTGCGTGCGCTTGTCTTCATGCCGATTCTCCCGATGAGTTCCCAGTTGATTGCGAAGCCTTCCACCGCCGCGCTCGCGGCGTCGATGAACCGGCGATGCTCGCGCTCGATCGCGCGAAACGCCGCGATCAGTGCCGTCGCGCGCGGCGTGAGCGCGGTGCCGCCGCCGCCCTTGCCTCCCGTCGAGCGCAGCACGAGCGGCTCGCCGGCCAGATTGTTCATGGTGTCGAGCGCTTCCCATGCGCCCTTGTAGCTGATGCCGACCGCCTTCGCCGCGCGCGTGATCGAGCCGGTCTCGCCGATGGCGGCCAGCAGCGCGATGCGCGCCGCGCCCCCGAGTGTGTGCGCGCCGGCGTGCAGCCATAGCTCGCCGCGCAGCGCGAGCGGCACGGCGGGTTCGTTGTCTTGCGGCGTAGCGGAAGGATCGGCGTTCATCGATGCGGATGGGCGGTGAGGGAGGCCATTATAGTCACGCCGTTCGCCCGCCGATCTTCGGCGGATGCAAGCCGCGCAACAGGTTCTCCGCCTCCCGCGCGGCATAGTGCTGCGCGGCCGCGCCGTAGCCGCGCGCGAAACCTTGCTGATAAGACGGCGCGGCCAGCCGCTCGAGACAGTGCAGCGCGACGGCCGCGTCGTTCGCCTCGCCGAGCACGCTCTGCACGCGCGCAAGCAGCTTGGTCGTCTCGCCGCGCGTGCGGCGAGACGCCAGCGATGCGAAGAACTCCAGCGCGTAGCGCAGACGCTTCGCATCGATGCGCACCTGATGGCGGGCGGCCGCATCGAGCGTGGTGAGCTTCGGCGATCCGTACAGATGGCCGAACAGCCGGCTGACGCGCTTCGCCGCGTGACGCTTGAGCGACGGCAGCTTGCCCGCCGAGGCGGCGTCGGCCGCCTCCGGCAGCGCGAGCGTACTGAGCCATTCGAGCCACGACAGCACAAGCCGCGCGTAGCGCGCCGACGCGAGCGCCTGCTGCAGCTCCGCGCGGGCCGCCACGCCCTGCGCGCGCGCGGCCGCCTGCGTCTCGATCCATGCGACGGCGGCCGCGGCATCGCCGTCCGCCGCCGCCAGATCCGGCAGCGTCGCCGTCACGCACACATCCCAGTCGCGCACGTCGCCCAGCAAGCCGCCGAGCCAGCCGAGATCGGCGGCGAACGCGCCCTTCCAGGCCGTGTCCGCGTAATGCGGAAACAGCCGCATCAGCGTGCGCAGACGGCGCAGCGCCACCCGCATCTGATGGACGTATTCGGGCTCGTCGGTATCGCGCACGCCCGCATGGTTCGCGAACCATTGCGCGGTCACGCTGGCGCCGAGCGCGAACAGCGCGGCGCGCTGCGTGCGCAGCCCGGACAGCTCGACGGACTTCGCCTTCGCGGGCGCGGCCGGCGTCTCCGGCGCCGCGCCGATGCACACGCGATCGAGCGTGCCGACCGGCAGCAGAAACGCAGGCCATGCGCCGCTCAGTTCGCGGGCCGCGTGGAACAACGCCCGCAAGGCTGCGGCGCGCCCGGCCGGCTCGCCGCTGTCCGCGACGGCGACGCGCAGTTCGCAAAAGCGCCGCGGCCCCCCGGCGCTCGGCTGGGTGATGTCGTCCAGCGTCAGGTCGACCGCCACGCCGTCGGCATCCAGCCAGCGGCCGCGGCGGCGATCGCTGACCAGACTCGCCGCCGCCTCGGGGCCGTCGCCGTTGCCGTCGCCGGACGCCCGGGCTCCTTCGGCGAACGCTGCCTGCGGGACGCCGGCAGGCGCCGGCGCGATGCGCAGATCGGCGGCATGCTCGTCAAAGCACTCGCGGATCGCGACGCCCGGCGCGAATTCCCGGGTACGCGCCGCGAACACGCGCCGCCCCTTGTCGGCGACTTCGATCCAGGTCCACCATCGCCCCTCCCCGGCCGGCTCGGCCTCGATCACCCGGCACGGCACGATCGCGACGGACTCGTGGCCGCGCCGCATCTTCACCTGCGGGCAGATGCGCCACGCCCGGACCAGTTCCGCGCCGAAGTCGCGCGCAGCGCGGGGCGGCTTGCGCGAGCGCGCATCGACCGCGGCTTGCCAGCCTTGCAACGGGAAACCCAGCACGATTTCCAGAACACGCGACATGAATACTCCGGCATGGACCGGGCCGCCCGCCACGCCCCCGCGCTCGTCGGCGATCCGATCCATTCCATAGTACACGGCCGCTTTTGGCGCGGACAGCGGCCCGGCGCCGCTCACCGCGCCAGGTCAAGGCGCGTACTGCGCGATGCCGTTGCCGAAGGACCAGTTCTCCTTGCGGACCTCGACGAGATTGATGAACACGTCCTCGCGGCGCACGCCGGGCGCCTCCGCCAGCGCATCGACGATGTGCCGGTACAGCGCCCGCTTCTGCTCGGGCCCGCGCGAATCGGTGACCGCGATCTGGATCATCACCATATCGTCGCTGCGGTCGATGCCGAGGTAATGGCGGTCATAGATGAAGTTATCGTCGCGATGCTCGGTGACGATCATGAAAACGTCGTCGTCCGGCACGTTGAACTCGCTTGTCAGCGCGCGATGGACGCCTTCGGACAGCGCGCGGCGGTAGGCGGCCGGCTTGCCTTCGCGTAATGCGATACGGGTGAACGGCATGACATTTCTCCTGGGTTGACGGAACGTGATGTCAGCTTAGGATCCACCATCTATAATGAACAGATATATCTGAATATTTCATCTATTTTCAATCGAAATGAAACCACTCGATCTCGATGCGGTTCGCGCGTTCGTGCTGGTCGCCGATCTGGCGAGTTTCACGCGCGCCGCCGACGCGCTCGGCACCTCGCAATCGGCCGTCAGCCTGAAGCTGAAGCGGCTCGAAGCGCACCTCGGCAAGCCGCTGCTCGAGCGCACCCCCCGCCTCGTCAAGCTGGCCGCCGAGGGCGAAACCTTCCTGCCCGCCGCCCGCGCGCTGCTGGACGCGCACGAGCATGCGCTCGGCACGCTGTCGGCCGGGCCGCGCCGGCTCGTGCTCGGCGTCAGCGAACATGTCGCGGTGCCGGATCTGCCCGCCGTGCTCACCGGCCTGCACCGGCACGATCCGGGGCTTGTGCTGGAAATGCATCTCGGCTCGTCGGTGCCCCTGCTCGCGCAGTACGACGAGCGGCGGCTCGATGCCGCCATCGTGCGCCACGAGCCGACCGAAGACCTGCCGCGCGACGACGGCGCGCTGCTGTTCCGCGAGCCGATCGCGTGGCTCGCGGCGCCGGACTGGGCGCCGCGCGCGGGCGAGCCGCTGCCGCTCGCCGTGCTGGCCGGGCCGTGCGGCGTCCGCACGGCGGCGCTGCGCGCGCTGGAGCGAGCGGGCCTGCCGTGGCGCGAGCGCTTCACGGGCGGCGGCGTCGCGGCCGTCGCCGCGGCCGCCGCGGCGGGTCTGGCCGTCTGTCCGCTGGCGCGTCGCGTCGCCCCCCGCACACTGGTCGATGTCGGCGCGCGCTTCGGGTTGCCGGCGCTGCCGGAATCGCACGTCGTGCTGTACTCGCGCGTGCGCGACCCCCGCTCGGCGGACGCGCTGCGCCGCTTCGCCGACAGCCTCGCCGTGTCGGCGTAGACTGTCGGGTTCCGCCCTCTCTTTCAACCGCCTTTCGCGCCGCAACGCCGTATGAATCACGACGCCCGCAAACACCTCCGCGCCAATCTGCTGATGCTCGCCGCCGCCGCCATCTGGGGCTCGGCCTTCGTCGCGCAGCGGCTCAGTCTCGACGTCATCGGGCCGTTCCTGTTCACCGGGCTGCGTTTTCTGCTGGGCGCGGCCGTGCTGGCGCCGCTGCTGTGCGTGAAGGCGTCGGCGCGCGCGCAGTTCGCGGCGATCGCGCGCGACCGCACGCTGCTGCTGCCGGGGCTCGCGCTCGGCGGCCTGCTGGCCGGGTCGATCTCGCTGCAGCAGATCGGCCTGCAATACACCAAGATCGCGAATGCCGGCTTCATCAGCTCGCTGTACGTCGTGATCGTGCCGCTGCTCGGCATCCTGCTGCGCCACCGCACCGGCTTCGGTACCTGGCTGGGTGCGCTGCTCGCCGGCATCGGCCTGTATTTCCTCAGCGTCGACGAGCATTTCTCGATGCTCTACGGCGACTGGTTCCAGCTCGCGGGCGCCGTCATCATCGCCGTGCACGTCATGGCGGTCGGCCATCTCGCGCGCCGTCACGATCCGCTCGTGCTGGCGTTCATGCAGTTCGTCGTGTGCGGCGCGCTGTGTCTCGCATTCGGCCTTGCGCTCGAGCCGTTCAGCACCGCGACGCTCGTGCGCGCGCTGCCGACGCTGCTTTACGGCGGCCTGCTGTCGGTCGGCGTCGGCTATACGCTGCAGGTGGTCGCGCAGCGCGACGCCGCACCCGCGCATGCCGCCGTGATCTTCAGCATGGAAGGCGTGTTCGCCGCGATCGCCGGCTGGGCGGCGCTCGGCGAAACGCTGTCGCTGCGCGCGCTGCTCGGCTGCGGGCTGATGCTCGTCGGCCTGCTCGTCTGCCAGTTGCTGCCCAACAAGGCGCGGGCACCCGGACAGGATCCGCAACCCGCCTGATCCCTGCCTCCGAATCCACGGTCCGCGCCGAACGACGAGCGCGACCGGCCGGTATCCGATCTCTATAATGGCGACTCGCTCAACGCCTCCGACCTCGTCCCGAGAATCGCCGTGACCTCGTTCCCCGCCGATCCGGCCGCCGCGCTGCTGCGCGAGCGCGCCGCGCACTTCGCCGCCGAAGCGGCGCTGTTCATGCGCGACCAGGTGCTGTCCACCGCGTCTCACGATCTGCGCGGACCGCTCAACGCGATGCACAGTTGGGCCTTCGTGCTCGAACGCCAGCTCGCCCATGCCGACGCCGGCCTGCAGCGCGCGCTCGCCGGCATTCGCACCGGCATCGAACAGCAGACGCGGCTAGTCGAGGCGGTCGTCGATGCCCCGCGCGCCGCCACCCGCGCGCTCGCGCTGCACCCCACCGACGTCTCGCCCGCCGAGGTCGCCGCGCACGGCGCCGCGCTCGCCCGCGCGGCGCTCGCCGACGCGCGCGGCGTGCGGATCGCGGTCACCGTGGGCGACGGCGCCGGCAATGCGATCGCGGCCGACGGCGCGCGGCTCGCACAAGCGATCTTCACGATGCTGGTGTTCGCGGTCGAAGCCGGCGCGCCGCAGTGCGCGGTCACGCTCGCCTGCGCCAACGAAGGCGACGCCGTGCGTTTCGACGCGACGTTCCCCGCGCGGCCCGCCGCGCTGACCGATCCGACCCTGCCGCACGTATTCGAGCCCTTCGCACGCCAAGAGGCGCAGCGCGAGCGCGACGGCAAGCACTGTGCCTGGGTGCTGGCGCTATGCCAGCGGGTCGCGCAGGCGCATGGCGGCGCGTTCGCCCAGGGCCCGCTCGCCGACGGCGCCCCCGCCACGCTCTCGCTGACGGTGCCGCGCGTGACCGCCCGGTAAAGCGCGCCGGATTCGGCGCCGAACGCTCGCGAAATTATTACGCCTGCCTTTCAAGCCCTATACTGACGGTTCCTTCACTTCCGGAGTTTTTTCTTGATACAGATCTTCGCGCTCATCGGCGCGTTGTTCCTGGTGGCCTTGAACGGCTTTTTCGTCGCGGCCGAGTTCGGCCTGGTCAAATTGCGCGCCACGCGCGTCAAAACACTCGCCCGCCAGCACGGGTTGCGCGGCCGCATCCTGCGTGTCGTGCATGCGCGGCTCGACGCCTACCTTTCCGCCTGTCAGCTCGGTATCACGCTCGCATCGCTCGGCCTCGGCTGGGTCGGCGAACCGGCGTTCTCGCAACTGCTGACCCCGCTGCTGTCCGCGATCGGGGTCGAATCGGAACGGCTGGTTCATCTGATCTCGCTGGTGTTCGCGTTCTCGGTGATTTCGTTCCTGCACATCGTCGTCGGCGAACTCGCGCCGAAGTCGATGGCGATCCGCGAAGCCGAGAAGGTCGGCCTGTGGGTGGCGCTGCCGCTGTATGCGTTCTATTGGGCGATGTACCCGGCCATCTGGGTGCTCAACGCCAGCGCGAACGCGATCCTGAAGTTCGTGGGGCTGTCCGCCGACCACGGCGGCGACGCGCACTACTCGACCGATGAACTGAAGCTGATCCTGCGCAGCCGCCGCAATGCGGCCGGCATGTCGAAGACCGCGAAAGCCGCGTACAGCACCGACGAGTGGAACACGCTCGCGCATTCGCTCGACTTCTCGTCGATGACCGTGTCGGATCTGATGCGCCCGGCGCACGAGATGGTCGGCCTGCGCCGCGACGTGCCGCTGCAGGAGAACATGCAGGTGGTCGCGCGGCATCGCTTCAGCCGCTATCCGCTGTACGACGACGCATCGCGCGAACAGGTGAGCGGGCTGATCCACCTGAAGGACCTGCTGCTCGCACGCCACGCCGGCTCCGCGCTCGACGATCTGTCCGACTACGTGCGTCCGGTGCAGTACGTCCGGCCCGACACGCCCGCGCTCGACCTGTTCCGGCGCTTCCGCAAGGGCGCGCCGCACTTCGCGCTGGTCGGCAACAAGAACGAGAAGCCGATCGGCTTCCTGACGCTCGACAACCTGCTCGGCGCGCTGGTCGGCCAGATCCACGACGAATTCAGGCAGGGCGACGCCGACTGGAGCCGCCTCGACGACGGCACGCTGATGGGCAAGGGCAGCCTGCCCGTCGTGTCGCTCGAGCAGGCGCTCGGGATCGACATCGACGAAGGCCGCGCGGAGTCGGTCGGCGGCTTGGTGATCCAGGCGCTGAGCGATCTGCCGAGCGAAGGCCAGCGCGTCGCGTTCGATCGATTCGACGTGGTGGTCAAGAAGATGAACGGGCCGCGCATCGTGCTGGTGCGCGTGTACCCGAAGGCGGCGAAGGAAGCGGACGAGTAAGCCAGCGCGCCGACCGCCGCATCGACGGCGCGCGACCCCTCGGGGCCGCGCGCCGTTTTTTCATGCGCCGGACAGCAGATCGCGCCGGATCCAGTCGAGCACCGACGCGCGCTTCGGCTGCCAGCCGAGCAGACGCTTCGCACGCTCGCCGCGCACGCGGCTGTTCGAACCGAGGCCGTAGTTCGCCATCTCGTAGCCCCATTCCGCCTCGGCGTCGCGCAGCGGCCAGTCCTGCGGCGCACCGAGCCCCATCACGTCGGCGATCGCCGCCGTCATGTCGCGGTACGCGGCTTCGCCGTTCTCGACAAAATAGAAGACCCCGGCGGGCGTACCGGTCAGCGCCAGGCGATACAGGTCGACGACATCGTCGATATGCACGTTGGACCAGATGTTGAGACCGCGTCCGACGTGACGCACGATGCCGCGCTTCCGCGCCTGGCGCACCAGCCTCGGCAATTGCACGCTCTCGCGCGGCAGGCCTCGGCCGTGTCCGTAGATCAGCGTATTGCAGAGCACCGCGGAGCGTATGCCGTCGGCGGCCGCCGAGAGCACGAGCTGGTCGATCGCGACGCGCGCGGCCTTGTCTTCGGTCGGAACGGGAAGCGCATCCTCCCGGTAGACCTGATCGCTGCCTTCGCCGCCCGACGCGTCGCCGACGATGCTCGATCCGCTGGTATGCAGCAGCGCCTTGCCGGCGCCGCGCAACGCGTCGATCAGCGCCTCGACGGCGCCGCGATGATCGCTGCTTGCCGCGTTGATCACGGCGTCCGCCGCACTCGCCTGAGCGATCAGCAGCGCGCGCTCGTCCAGCGTGCCGGTCACGGGCTCGATGCCGATGCGGCGCAGCGCATCCGCCTGCGCCCCGTCGCGCACCAGCCCGGTCACCTGATGGCCGTCCGCCGCGAGTCCCGCCGCGATCGAGCCGCCGATGAATCCGCCCGCGCCTGTCACGAAAATCTTCATGTCGCACGCCTTGTGTCGGTCCTGATTGGAAGGCGCCAGTGTGTGTGCAACCGCGTCGCGGAAAAAGCCGCCCGGGGTCAAGTCATTCTTGATTTAAAGTCAAGAATGAAGCATTGGATATCGCTGTATCGAAGGGTATTGCCACCGTCGGGGGCAACGCGGTCGGCCGCATCCGGCCCTGACCGGGTGTCCCTTCGCCCTCTTCCGCCGACGCGGTGGCGTACCGCGAACGATCCGCACGCCGTCACCCTTGCAAAAGATGCGCCACCGACCGCTCACCGCCGCCGTGTACTATCGCTCAGCGAACGCGCGCGGGAATGCGCGGCCGGCTTGTCCGACACGCGCGGCACGGCAACGGCCGCATGCGCGCATCCGCCGCCGCGCGGCGAACGCCGGCTCACGCATGCCGCCCCGCACGCCCCCCCCCCCGCCCCTTATCGAACCGAATCCCGGCATGAACCACGCTTTCTCCCTGCCCGCGTACTACCTGATCACACCCGAACCGGCTTCCGGCTCGGACGCGGATCTGGCGGCCTTTCTGGCCCGGCTGTCGGCGGCGCTCGAAGCCGGCCAGTCGTTCGTGCAGCTGCGCGTGAAGACGCTCGACGCCGGCGCCTATGCCGCATTGGCGGCGGCAGCCGTCGCGCGTTGCCATGCACATTCGGCGCGCATCGTGCTGAACGGCCCGCTCGACGCGGCGCAAGCGCTGGCGTCGGGCGCGGACGGCGTGCATCTCGGCAGCGCCCGAATGCTCGCGATCGCGACCCGGCCGCTGCCGCCCGACCGCCTGCTGTCGGCCGCCTGCCACTCGGCCGACGAACTGCGGCACGCCGAGCGGATCGGCGCGAACTGCGTGACGCTGTCGCCGGTGCTGCCGACGCTCAGCCATCCCGGCGCCCCGACGCTCGGCTGGGACGCATTCGAGGCCTGCGCCGCGCAGGCGTCGATGCCGGTCTATGCGCTCGGCGGCATGACGCGCGAATCCCTGCCGGTTGCCCGGCGGCATCGCGCACACGGTATCGCGGGAATTCGCGGTTTCTGGTAGGCGGTCGATGAGGGACGTGACGCGGTCGCGGGGACTGCCGCGAATGCGATGCGTCGGCCGGCGGCAACCGCCTGTCGCGCGGTGCAGAGCGCGTCATGTCGCTCGTGGCGAGGTCATACGTGCGAGCGAACGCGGCACGTGCTCCGCAAACGATCGCGTATCGCGCGCCGACGCAAGGCCGCTACCGTCACTCGCCTGCCCTTAGCCGCGCAGCGAATGCCGCGCGTCATCCGGAGACCGTTGCGAGTTGCCAGTTGCGACTCGCGCGTCAGCCCTCGACTGCACGGCGAATGCAATGTGCGCGCCGCCAACCCCCTCACGCCGCGCGCCGGCGCGTAACGGCCGACGTCGCCCGCCGGCCTTCAACTACGCATCGAATACGGCGCGCCGTCCGGCAACAACCGCGTATCGTGCGTGAGCGCATAGTGGTTGACGTCGCCCGTCAACCACGCGACCAGCGCATAGGGCGGCAGTTCGCCCAGATCGACCCGGTCGCGGGCCCGCGCGGGCGTTTCGAACACGATCATCCCGTCCGGCGCGTCGTCGAACGGCACCGCATGCGGCGACAGGTTGAGCGCGATGCTCAGCGTCTCCCCGTCTCCCAGCCGCCAGGCCGCGACGAGTGCGTCGGCCTCGACGCCGTCGTCGGCACGCAGCATGTCGACGTGCTGCGGCTTCGCATCGATGAGGCGCGGCGCGATCAGTTTCGCGCGCACGGCCAGCGCCGATTGCACGCAGTGCCGCCGCTCGGGATCGATCGCCGCTTCATCGAAGATCAACGGAATCTGCGGAGTCAGCAACGACAGCGCGAGCGCGGCCAGGCCCGCGTGACGCTCATGATCCGCACCGGACCAGACGCCGCCGTCCGACAGCACGAGCGACGTCGGCGCCAGCCCGTCGGACAGGCCGCCGCCGGCCGCCTGCGGCCGCTGGAAGGCCGCGCCGTCCGCCGTCAATGCGCGAGCAAGCGCATGAATCGATTGATGCGTCGAGATGCTGTCGCTGCATGCGCCGTCGTGACGGCCGGTCAGCCGATGCAGCGCGCGTTCGCCGCAACCGTTCCATTGCGCGTCGAAATGCGTGTCCGCCAGATGCGCGGGATGTCGCTCGCTGCCGAGCACCAGATGCACGAGCCGGTCGGTCGGCACCGCGCCGCGCACCCGGTCGGCGATCTCGCTCAGCCACGCGCTGCCGATCCGGTCCGCTTCGCGGATGCGCAGCCCGTCGCAACGGTATTCGTCGATCCAGTAGAGCGCGTTGTCGCAGAAGAAATCGCAGACTTCGGGATGGTCGAGCGCAAGCGGCGCCGCCTGCAGCGGATCGTCGCGCGTATGGAAGAACGGCGCGGCATAGTCGCGCAGCGCGTCGCTGCCGCCGCCGAAGCGGGCATAGTCGAGATCGAGCAGCACCGCGAGGCCCAAGCCATGCGCATCGTCGATCAGCGACTTGAGGGCGTCGGGGCCGCCGCAGGCCGCGATCGGCGCGAACGGCAGGCTGTCGTGCCCCGCATGCGGCGACGCCAGCAGTTCGAGCGCGGTCACGCCGAGCTGGGCCAGCTGCGGCAGGCGGCGCCGCACGCCGTCGTACCCGCCGACGTTGCCGGGCTGGATCGCGTAGAGCGCGATCTCTTCCCATGGACGCCCGCGCCAGAACGTATGACGCCACGTGAACGCGCGCGGATCGATCACCTCGCTCGCCCCCTCGACGCCGTCGGGCTGCGACCGCGAAGCCGGATCGGGAATCGCGATCGTGCCGTCGAGCCGGTAGCGGTAGCGGGTGCCCGCGCCGCAGTCGGCGAACGCCTCGAACCAGCCGTTGCCCGCATGCGCCATCGGTATCAGCCGGGTATCGGCGCCGTCGGGATTCAGTTCGAGCGCGACTTCCGCGCGCGCGGGCGCCCAGATGCGGAAATGCGTGCGGGTGGTTGCGCAAGCCGCACCGCAAGGCTGTGCGCCGAACGGCAGGCAATGGGAATAGTGACGGGCATACGGATCGTGCGGACACTCGGACATGACGCGCTCCTCGTGCGTTCAGAGGCATCGGACACGCCGCGGATGGCGTGCATGCATGCAACGCTTGCCGGACAGCAAAGAAGGTTCAGTATGCGCCGAATCGCAAGGCCGCGCGAGCGCGCGGCCGCCGTTTTAAATCCGAACCGACCCCGGGGGATCGTCGCGGCGGTGAGCGCCCGCCGCGCCGTCATACGGCGCGGCGGACATCGATCAACCGGCGGGCGGCGCGGCGAACGACAGCAGCGCCTCGGCCTCGCCGGCGGACAGCGCACGCAGCGCGCGTCGCGCGAAATAGCCGAACGTCGCGCGGCTGCGGGTCGGCTGCAGGATCCAGTCGTGCGCCTCCTTCGCCAGCGCCGGATCGATGTCGCGGATCTCGCCCGCCGCTTCGGCCAGCAACTGCATCCGCGCGGTACGTTCGATCTGCACCGCGATCACGCACGCCTCCTCGACGCTGCGCGCCGCGACGACCAGCCCGTGATGCGCGAGCAGCGCCGCCCGCCGGTGCGCCAGCACCGACGCGATCAGCTCGCCCTCCTCGTTGCCGACCGGCACGCCCGGCCAGCGCGCGAGAAACGACACGTCGTCGTACAGCATGCAGCTGTCCATGTGCGCGACGCGCAGCGGACGCTCGAGCAGCGACAGCGCGCACGCGTGCAGCGGATGGGTATGCACGATGCAGTTGACGTCGGGCCGGGCGCGATAGATCCACGAATGGAAACGGTTCGCGGGATTCGCCATGCCCTCGCCCGACATCACGTTCAGATCCTCGTCGACGACCAGCAGGTTGCGGCAAGTGATTTCGTCGAACCCGAGTCCGAGCTGCTGGGTCATGTAGCGGCCCGGCGTTTCCGTGCGCGCGGTGATCTGTCCCGCCAGCCCCGAGTCGTGTCCCTGCTCGAACAGGATCCGGCATGTGAGCGCGACCTTCTCGCGCCGTGTCCAGTCGCTGGCCGGCAGATGCGTCTCCATCTGGCGGCTGCTCGAGTCAATCAAATCGGCCTTGCCTGTCGTCAACGTTTGCATGGTGGTGAAGGGTGGTGTAGGTGGGAACGTCGCAGCACTCGCCCGACAGCGTCGCAGACTGTCGGGCATCCGGCAAACATTTTCGTCGCATGGAACTTCGGTTCGGCATCGGTGCGCGGGAAAGCATGGCGAAAGCCTCGCGCGGCCTCGTCCCGCCGCGCGAAGCCTTTCAATTCGCCGATTGACGCGCGATCCGCCGGCGCGCGGAGGATCGGAGCAATCGATGCGGCGAACTCGCGCCGAATCCGCGGCGCCGCCCCTCTCGAAATGCGCTTGCACCGAACCGGGCCGATGGACGGCAGAGGCACGCGGAATCCACGCCCGGGCCAATGCGTCGCGCTCGCGGCGCACCGGAAGGCATCGAGATGCATCGCGTGCCAATTCACGCGGACATCGCGGCAACGATGTCTGTCGCGCATCGCATGCTATTTCGTGATCCTCATCATGAAAGAAGCGTCCGGCAGGACAATGGCTCGACACGCGCCGCCGGCCGCCGACATCGCCGGGCTCTCCGTGGCAGTGCCCATCCCATGATCGCCGCTTGCCTTGCAGCGCGCCGCACCGCGCCTTACGCTACGTTCCGGTCCCGCGGCCGTGATCCCCGGGCCGGCCACCGGAGCCACGCCACCATGCCGACGATCCCCGACAGCGCAGCCAAATTCGACCTCGCGCGCACCGGCGAGTATGCGCAGCAGAGCCGCATCGCGCTGGCGGGTTACGACGCCTGCCACGAACTCGCCGCCTGCATGCTCGCGTCGAACGTCGCGGCGGGCGAACACCCCGCCCGGATTCTCGTCGCCGGCGCGGGCGGCACCGCGCAGGAAATCCTCACGACCGCGCCGCTCGAACCTGCCTGGACCTTCACCGCCGTCGACCCGTCCGCGCCGATGCTCGACCTCGCGCGCGCGAGCCTCGCGGCGGCCGGCCTGACGGCGCGCGCGACGCTGATCCACGGCGACGTCGACGCGCTGCCGGCCACCCCCGGTTTCGACGGCGCCACGCTGATCGGCGTGCTGCACCACGTGCCCGGCGATACCGCGAAGGCGGCGCTGCTCGCCGCGCTCGCGTGCCGCCTGAAGCCCGGCGCGCCGCTCGTACTGGCCGGCAACTATCGCCGCTACGCGGACCACCCGCCGTTGCTCGACGCGTGGCGGCAGCGCTGGAGAATGCACGGCGCGTCCGCCGACGAGATCGAGCGCAAGCTCGCGAAGATCCTCGAGGGCGCCGATCCGCCCGAGTCCGAAGAAGCCGTGCAGGCCTGGCTGCGCGCGGCGGGATTCGACGCGCCGCTGCGGTTTTTCGGAAGCCTGTTCTGGGGTGCGTGGATCGCGAAACGAACCGTCTGAGCCGCTCGTCAACCCGCCCTCCGCTCGCTAAGATGGAGCCCTTCGTCCACCGGAAGCGATCGATGTCCGCCCACCCCCGCATTCTGCTCGTTCACGGCCTCATCGGGTCGTTCGACGATCCCGCGCTGATCGCGGCGCTGCAACCCGCGACAGTCGTCGCGCCCGATCTGCACGGTTACGGCGCGCTCGCCGACGCCGATCCCGCATCGATCACGCTCGCCGCCCAGGTCGAGGCGCTGCGCGAGGCGATCGACGCGGCGGGCGGCCCCGCCGATCGCTGGTTCGTCGTCGGCCATTCGGTCGGCGGGGCGATCGCGATGCAGTTCGCGGCGAAATATCCGGAGCGGGTCGAGGCGCTCGTCTCCGTCGAGGGCAACTTCACGCTCGACGACGCGTTCTGGTCGCAGCAACTCGCGGCAATGCCGCTGGCCGAAGTCGAAGCGCGGCTGCAGCGGGATCGCGCGGACCCGGCCGGCTGGCTCGCCGGCGCGGGAGTCGAGCCGACCGCGCCGCAGCTGCGCTCGGCGCTCGCGCACTTGGCGTTTCAGCCGGCCGTCACGCTGCAGTGCATGGCCGCGTCCGTCGTCGACACCACCTGCCGCCCGGAGTACCTGGCGAACATCGCGCGCCGGCTCGGCACGATCCCGTTGCATCTGCTCGCGGGCGAGCGTTCGGCGTCCGGCTGGCACGTGCCGGACTGGGTCAGGAAACAGGCGGCGAGCGATCGCGCGCTACCGGACTGCGGCCATCTGATGATGATGGAGAACCCGCCGCTGTTCGCGGCGGCGCTGCGGGACATCGTTCATCCGCACTGACGCCGGGCGATCGCGTCAGCGGGCGGCACCCGTGAAATCCAGGATGGCGTCCGCCACCGCGCCGGGCGCTTCCCGCTGCGGAAAATGCCCGACGCCGTCGAGCACGATGCGGCGGTACGGTCCGCCGAAGCAGTGCGCCTTGCCGTCGGAACTGTCCGGATGGTTGCAGGTGTCGGCGCCGCCGTGCAGCACCAGCGACGGCACCGCCAGCTTCGGCGCCGGCTGAAGCGCCGCCTCGTCGGCCGCGTAGGCCGGATCGCCGTCGGCGAAACCCCAGCGATGCCGGTACGAATGCAGCACCACTGCGGCCCAATCCGGGTTGTCGAACGCGGCGGCGGCGGTGTCGAAATCGCGGGCCGCGTACCAACCCGCGGGCGACCACGTCTCCCACATCCCCTGCGCAAACGCCCGGCGGTCGTGTTCGACCGCGGCCGCGCCGCGCGGCGTCGCCATGAACCAGTGGTACCAGTAATTGCGTGCCTGTCCATAGCTCAGCGCCTGGCGCGGATCGTTCGTCCCGTAGCCGACCGACAGCATCACGAGATGCGATGCCACGCCGTCGCGCAACCCGCATGCGTTGGCAACGGCGCGAGCACCCCAGTCGTGGCCCACCAGCACCGGTTCGCGCAGCGCGAGCGCGTCGATGAAATCGAGCAGATCGCGGCCCAGCGCGCTCAGCTGGCCGCTGCGCGGCGTGTTCGCGTCGAGAAACCGCGTCGGACCGAAGCCGCGCAGCGCCGGACACAGCACGCGGTAGCCGGCGGCGGCCAGGCGCCGCGCGACATCGGCCCAGGTTTCCGGGCTGTCGGGCCAGCCGTGCATCAGCACGGCGCAGCGCTGCCCCGACGGATTCCATTCGAGATAGCCGATCCGCAGACGGCGGGTATCGGCAAAGGCATAGGCTGACATGGCGGGCTCCTTGAATCGCGGGCTGTCGATTCGTCAGCTTACGGAGTCCGGCCGGGCCGATTCATCACGAATCGGCCCGGATTGCTGATGTTTCGAAACCAATCGCGAGAGCCCGCGCGCTGCCGCCGGTCAAGGCGCCGCGCGCGGCAAGTGCCAGCCGTACCGGAACGCCGCCATCCGCACCGCGAAGCACGCGGCGCCGCTCGACAGCGCGGCGGCGGCGGGCGGCAGACCCGCGCGGCGGCCTACCACCAGCATCGCTCCGCCCACGAATGCCGCGCTCGCATAGATGTCCGTGACCAGCACGGTCGGAATCCGCGCGAGCAGCAGATCGCGCATCACGCCGCCGCCGACGCCCGTCACCGTGCCCATCAGCGCGGCGATGAACGGACCGATGCCGTAGTCGAGCGCCTTCTGCGCGCCCGCGACCGCGAACAGCGCGAGGCCGGCCGCATCGAGCGCCACCAGCGGCGACGCGTCGACGCGCAGCACCTGCGCATGGCCGACGAAGGTCAGCAGGCCCGTCACGAACGCGAGCGCCGGATAGCGCCAGTCGCGGATCGCATTGGGCGGCGTCGCGCCGATCAGCAGGTCGCGGATCACGCCGCCCCCCAGCGCGACGACGAACGACAGCACCATCACGCCGAGCAGGTCGAGGCCGCCGCGCATCGCGGCGACGGCGCCCTCGACCGCGAATACCGCGGTGCCCGCCAGATCGGCCGCGAGAATGATCGATTCGGTTTTTTTCATGAGCGTCGAAGAAGCGGGCGAATGCCCGCGCCCGAGCATACCGGAGCACGGCGCGCGCGACCATCCGGGCGACGCCGGGCGTCCTCTGTCACAATGCGCGAATCCGGCGGCCGCCCGGCCCCGCGCACCCACGAGGCCCGCTTGCAAGCATCGACACATCCGTTGGGCGGATCGGCGCCGTTCGATCTGATCCTGCTGCGTACCTTCGTCGAAGTCGTCGAACTGGGCGGCTTCGCGCTCGCGGCCGACCGGCTCGCGCTCACGCCGTCCGCCGTCAGCGGCCACATCCGGCGGCTCGAGGAAACGGCGGGCGCGAAGCTGCTCGCGCGCACGACCCGCAGCTTCCAGCTCACCCCGGCGGGCGAAACGCTCTACGCGTATGCCCGCAACATCGTCAATCTCGAACAGGAGGCGCGCGCGCGGCTGCGCGGCGCGCTCAGCCACGAACGCATCCGCATCGGCGCGTCGGAGGATTTCGCCGGCACCTGGCTGCCGCAGGTGCTGCAGACTTTCCAGCACCACTATCCGGGCGCGTCCGTGACGCTGCAGGTCGGCATCACCGCCGATCTCGTCAAGGCGCTCGAACGCGGCCAGGTCGACATCGTGTTCGGCAAGCAGTGCGCACGCGTGCCGGAAGGCGGCACGCTGCTGTGGGAAGAAACGCTCGTCTGGGCATTCGGCGCCGCGTGCGCATTCGACCCGGATGCCGAGCTGCCGCTCGCGATGTTTCCCGAACCCTGCGTCTATCGCGAAGCCGCGATCGATGCACTGACCCGGGCCGGCCGGCCGTGGCGGCTCGCCTTCGAAAGCAGCAGCATGGCCGGCTGCGTCGCCGCGGCGCGGGCCGGCTTCGCGGTCACGCCGATCGCCGCCAGCCAGCTGCGCGACGGCCTGCGCGTGCTCGGCACGGCGGACGGCCTGCCGCCGCTGCCCGACGCGCGTTTCCATGTGTTCGCGCGTCACGCGCCGCGTCTCGCGCAGGAACTGATCGCGGCGGTGAAGGACACCGGCGCGCACCGGCGGTTCGGCGCGACGCAGTCCGGCTGACGCGCGGGGAGCGACACGGATTCCGCTAGTCGGCCTGCATCAGCTGGAACACGTTGCCTTCGGGGTCCTCGCCGTCGCAGAGCAGATAGGGAAACCCGTCGAACCGCTTGAGTTCGCGCATCGGCACGCCGTCGCGCACCAGCGCGTCGCGCAACCCGGCCAGGCCGGACGCCACCGCGAACACGAGCTTCGCGTTCGAGCCGTCGCCCGGCCTCGTCTGGCCGCGAAATGCCGGCCCGGCACGGTGCAACGCAAGCTCGAACGCGCCCGCCCGCAGCACCGCCCACTCGTGCGCGATCTCCTCGCCGGGCGCCAGTCCGAAGTGCGTCCGGTAGAACGCCTTGAGCCCTTCCACGTCCTGGACGTACAGGATCAACCGGGTCAACGACACTGTCATGGGATCTCCTTGCGCGGGAGGAGGAATGAAAGGGCATGCCGCCGCGCGGACGACGCCCGCGCCGCCATGGCGTCCGCCACTATATCGGAGCCGCGCCGGGACGCGGGCGAATGCGCATCCGCCCCCCCGGGCGCGCCGCGTTATGATGCTCCGGCGCGGCGGCGGAACCCCGCCCGCGCCGCATGCCTCCCTGCTTGCGTCACCCACCTCGACGAGCGCCCGACCATGCTGACTGTCCATCACCTGAACAACTCCCGTTCGCAGCGCGTGCTGTGGCTGCTCGAAGAACTGGAGGTGCCCTACGAGATCAAGCGCTATGCGCGCGATCCGGACACGATGCTCGCGCCGCCCGAACTGCGCGCGGTGCATCCGCTCGGCAAGTCGCCCGTCATCACCGACGACGGGCAGACCCTCGCCGAATCGGGCGCCATCATCGAATACCTGGTCGAGCGTTACGGCCGGGGCCGCTTCGTGCCGCCGGCGGGCACGCCCGAGCGGCTACGCTACACGTACTGGCTGCACTATGCGGAAGGCTCGGCGATGCCGCCGCTGCTCCTCAAGCTGGTGGCGCTGCGGATTGCGCACGCGCGCATGCCGTTCTTCGCCCGGCCCATCGCACGCAAGATCTCCGCGACGCTGCAGTCGAGCTTCATCGATCCGCAGCTGAAGCTGCACCTCGGCCACGTCGAGAATGCGCTGCGCGAGACCGGCTGGTTCGTCGGCGACAGCTTCAGCGCGGCCGACATCCAGATGAGCTTCCCGCTCGAGGCCGCGACGTCGCGCGGCGGCGATCCGGCGGCGCTGCCGTCGATCGCCGATTTCCTGACACGCATTCACGCGCGCCCCGCCTACCAGCGGGCACTCGAACGCGGCGGTCCGTACGAACTGCTGCGCTGATTCGGCGGGGCGGGTGAAGGCGCCGGGCGGGTGATCCGGTGAGGGGTGGGCGGGTCCGGCAATCGGCGGCAGGCGTGGGCGACGTGAGGCGTCTCGCCGGCCGAACGGCCGCTGCTCGCCGACCCACGCGGCTGCAAGTCCGTCATGCGCTACGGATACCCGCGAGGCGACCGCGAAACGCCCGACCCGCGACGCACGCCCCCCTCGACGTCACATCCGGCTCGCCCGATCCGCCCGGCAGGGTGGCGCCGCGCCCAACGCGGCCGAACCCGATTCGATCGCCCCACGCGCGACATCCGTCGGCGCGACGCCCGCTTCCCTCGCGGCAAGAGAAACCGCGAGACGCCCCCTTGCCGACGCTCAGACCGCGAACCGCTCCACGACCGTCGCGTGCTCGTGACTGCCCCCGAGGTTCGACCGGTACACATGCACGAACGTGAGGCAATCGTCGGTTCGATACGCGGTCGAATGGATTTCGGCGGAATCGAACAGGAACAGCGGCCGGTCGATTTCGATCTCCATCTCGCCGACGGGCGCGGCCAGCCCGGCCTGCATGGCCCGGTGCGCATCCGGTCCCGCATCGAGAATCATCGATTCGCGCGCGCTCGCGGCGTTCGCGACGACCTCGATGTACGACCACTGATCCGCCGCCTCGGAATCGTGCCGGCAGATCCGGATCGTGCGGGTGGCCGTCGCGACAACCGGCGCCGCCGCCAGCTCGCCGAGCGTTCTGCGCAACGTGCGCTCCACCGCGACATTCGAGATCTCGTCGGGCAGGAACATGTCCAGGACCGCGCCGTCGACGCGCGACGGCACGGCGCCCAGATCGCTGTCGCGTTCGATGGCCAGCGGCCGCATCGCGCACTGCAGATGGGCAAAGCGTTCGTTGCCGTTCATGAACTCGACGTCGCCGAGCAGCAGATGCCGCTTCTGACGCACCGAGATCGCGCAGCGCACGGCGAACTCGTCAGCGGAGAAGAAATTGAAGGGCTGTTCGTAGCGGATGTTCTGGCGCACCACGACCACGCCGAAACCGAACTCCCGGATGAGCTTCGGGAACGGACGCAAGTGATCCTTCAGCCATTGCGCCCAGACCCTCATCGTGCAGGACAGGATGCTGCGCGGCAGCAGCTGGCGGGAATCGAAGAGGCTCGTATCGTTGAGAACCTGGAGGGTGGAATAGCGCGCCATGTTTCATCCCGTTGTCCGGCCCCCGCAATGGGCGACCGCAAGTGAGCCCATGTTGACCTCGAGGACGTCCTGCGATCCGGCGCCGGAGATCAACCCGCAAAAATCGCGAAGGTACCGCTCGAACTGGTTGACGTGCGCGTAGCCGCGCGCGCCGGTGACGCGTATCGAATCGAGCGCCACGGAAATCGCGTTCTCCGTGATTTCGTGCTTGGCCGTCGAGACGATCTCCTCGAGATGCGTGTTCGTCGTGTGCTGATCCAGCCAGTCCAGCGCGGGATCGATGAGCGCGCGCGATATATGGACCTTCATCTGCATCCGGCCGAGCCGCGCCTGGATCAGCTGCATGCCGGTCAGCGGGGCGCCGTACCGGATCGTCCCCGACAGCATCTTCACGCACTCGTCCACGATGCGCTGCATGCGTCCGATCGGCGCGCAGCAGAGGATGCCGCGCCGCGGGTTCAGGAAACTCTGCACGTGATCCAGCCCGTTCTCCGCGGTGATCACCTGCTCCCTGGGCACGCGGACGGCATCGAAGCGGACCGACGCCAGGCCGCTCGCGCGCAACCCCATCGTGTCGATCGGCTGCACGTGGACCCCGGGCATGTCGCGGTCGATCATCACCACGGCCATGTCGCCGGTCGCCTCGTTGATCAGGTACGTCATGTAGCTGTCGGCGATCGCGCCGGCGGTCACCATGACCTTGGACCCGTTGACCACGTAGTCGCCGTGCTGCTGCTTCAGCGTGCTCTTCATGCAGAAGGCGTCCGCGTCTTCCGTGTAGGCGAACGCGATCAGGCACCCGCCGGTACAGACCGGCGCGGCATAGCGCTCGATCAGCCACGCATTGCCGCTCGACACGATCATGTTGGCCACGGCCTGGAACAGGCTGATGTTCAACGTGAACGACGCGTCGTCGCACAGATAGCCGACCCGCTCGAGCGCCCTGCCCCAGCTCAGCAACGACATGCCGAGACCGCCCACGCTGCGCGGCAGCGAAGCGCCCAGCAGCCCGCATCGGGCCGCCTCGATCAGCACCTCGCGCCGGATCACGGTGCCGGTCAGGTCCAGATGGCCGGCCTCCTTCGATACCTGTTCGAGCAGGTCGCCCGAGAATCGGTCGACCCAGCGGCCGACCGCATCGCGCGACGCATCGTCGGGCAGCGGCAGCGCGATCGGGCCGTCGGCGCGCGCCGGCTCCGGCGCGACCAGCTCCATATGGGGAGAAAGCATGCGCGTCACCCTCCCGCGATGGCCGTGAGGATTTCCAGCTTGTCCTCCTGCTTCACGAACTGGCCGACCTGCTCGGGCGAAATCTGATGGCCGTTCAGGAACAGGCGGTGCACCTTGCGGGGCTGGCCGCCCGCATCCAGCAGCACGCCGCCCATCGCCGGAAAGCGCTCCACCAGAAGCTCGATGGCCTCTCGGATCGTGCCCGCCGTCAGCGAATGTTCCCGTTGATACTGGGCGTATTTCTGCAGGACACCTGATAACACGATATTCATATCAATCCACCGAATTGAGTCAAGCGTGAAGAAGGCCGAAGCAATGCGGACAGGCGTCGATACGGTGCGTCACGAACCGCCGGCGGGCCTCGCCGGGACCAGGCGCTGGAATACGGCTTCGGCAAAGCGGTCGGAGTCGCGCTTCAGCGGGTGGAAACGGGGCGACAGGTAATCGCGCGCATAGGCCAGGACAAACTGCGCGAATCGTTCCTCGACGAACATGAAGCGGAACATCTGGACGTACGTGGACGGCCGCAGCAGGTCCGAGGACTGCGCGGCGAACCAGAAGGCGGTCGTGAACAGAACGCCGGTATAGAGCGCGAACGCGAGCAGCCCGGTGGCGATGCGCGTGAAGTAGCCCACGCCCACGGCCTCCGCGATGTCGTGAATCACCGCGCGATGCTCGATCTCTTCCGCGAAATGCCAGCTGAGCAGCAAGCCCAGCTCGCTGTCCGCCTTCGCGAAATAGTCGGACCGACGCAGGCACATCTCGCCCATCAGCGTGTTGAAATGCTCCAGCGCCGCGATCAGCCCGATGCGCAGCTTCCAGCCCAGCAGCGGAAACAGGAACCGGAAGATGACGAAGTTCTCGATCTTGTAATAGCCGCGATAGCGCAAGCGGATGCGATCGAGATAGGCGCACGCATGCCGATGCTGGACGCCGTGCGACGCCTCCTGCCCGAGCCACGACTTGAGCTGCTTCCTCAACTGCTCGTCGCGGATCGCGGGCAGATAGTTGCGCACGATGGCGACGAATTCGAATTCGTCGCACAACAGCATGGTGTACGCGTTGAACAGCGCCGTGCGAAATCGATCGCCGCCGAACCACAGGCGGCGCTCGACGGTTTCGAACCGCGGGCGAACCCGGCGGACCGAAATGACTCTGTCAGGTTGTGGGCGCATATCGGAAAGGGGATGAGCGCGATGTCCTTCGGCCCGCTTACTCGGCGGGTTGCAGGGTGTAGTAGTCCTTCATGACCTCGCGACTCCACGCGGGCTGCGTGACCGGCCCGATCGGCCCGAAATCCTCCAGATAGGGCTTGATGTCCAGCACCGGCGTCTGGTCCACGGCATCGAGCCCGCGCACGCGCAGCTTGAGACCGTCGACCGCCAGCAACTGGCAGCGCGACACGCCGATCTGGTTCGGACGGGCCTTCGCGCGCTGCGCGAGGATGCCGATTCTCGGCCAGTCGGTGCGGCCGCGCGGATGCCGGGCGCCGCGCTCGATTTCTTCGGCGGGCACGCGATGCAGGTGATAGACCACTTCGATATGGCTGAAGGTATCCAGCCCCATCAGCGCCTGCTCCGACAGCACCGATGCGTCGATCGTGATGATCGACTCGATGGAACCCCAGTGATCGTCGATCAATTCGACACGCGGGGATGAAACCGTGCCGATCGGCACCATGATGATTTGACTAGCCGACACTGAATACCTCCTCGTCATCTACCCTGATGATTTGAACAAACACGGTCGAGGCCGCGCAACCGAGCGCCGCACCCAAGGTCGACCGCACGGCGGCGACGATGCTCAGCACCCTCGCCTTGGAATGACTGCGACGGCAGAAAATCCTGACGACCGGACCGCCCCCGGGCGCCTCGTTCCAGTCGGCTCGCCATGCCATCGCGGGCGCGACGGGATGCCAGAGCGCCCAGACCTTGTCCGGTGGAATATCGGCGGCGGCGGACACCGCCTCGCACACCGCCTGCAGCGGCGGGGCCGCGGCATCGTCCGTCTGTCGATGAAAAATATGGATGACTGGCATGGTTCGAGCGGGGTCGATCCGTCTAGATGGCTTGCGCGTGGATGAAACACGTCCGCACCGGCACGGTGTATCCCGTGTCGCCGCGACGCACGCCGATCGCTTCGCGCGTTTCCGCCGGGGTTTGATCGAGCAGCGCGATCATGGCCGCATGGGCGGCGGGACCGGAACTCGCGATCTCGCACCAGCGCGCCAGGGCGACGCCGCCGGGACGCTCGGTCAGATCGCGCTCCAGCGTCTTCACGCGAAGGCCCGCCTGCTCCAGCAGGTCGCGCCATCGCGCGACGGTATAGCTGCGGATATGCGTCGGATCGTGCAGCACCTCCAGCTGGTGGTTCACGCCGTCGCAGTCGGGATCGTCGTCGCCGTGCAGGTCGATGATGATGACGCTGCCGTCGGGCCGGATCAGCCGGCGGAACTCCGCGAGCGCCCGGGAGATGTCGTGGAAATGATGCGCGGCCAGCCGGCAGACGACGAAGTCGAAGCTCTGGTCGGGCAGCGGAATGGATTCGGCGAAGGCTTCGACCGGACGGACCGGCGCGCCTCTCGCCTTGCCGAGCGCCACGAAGTTGCGCAGCATGTTCGGCGACGGATCGACACCGGCCATCGATTTCGCGCGGCCGAGAAATGCGAAGGCCGAATGGCCGGCCGCGCATGCCACGTCGCAGATATCGAGGTCCGTCCGTCCGTCGCTGAGCGCGCGCAGCATCGTGAGGGAGGGACTGGTCTCATGCACCTCGCTGCTTGCATAGTTATCGGCGATCGCATCGAATCTCGCGCTCGCATGCGTCAATGACATAGGAAGCTCCCTTTATCCGACCGGGATCGGCAAGTCGGTCATTCGTTATTCTGCCCAAGCCGGCCGGCACCGGATCTTGGCCGAGACATTTCACGGGGGTTTCAAATCTCAAGCATCCGTTCACGCACAGACTAAATTAAATCGCCGCCGCATGACCAGTTCGTTTTGTCTCAGAAAGATGCCGGTTTGTCTCACATTTCCGTACTTCCTCAATTACAAGAACGAAAACCGAAACGGGGAAATTTTACGAAAGAAATATTTTTCAGAATCAATCGACGCAATCATTCAATGCTCATTAAATAATTACAAAGCACTTTCGTTCGTTATTCCATGCCGCACGCTACATCAGGCAACCGTCGTATGCCACGCGCGTCTCGCGCAATACATCAAGTCCAGTTGCCGGCTACCCCATCGATCGATACGCCGACGATCCCGCGGGCAATCGGCCCCAGGCCGCTTTTCGGCAGCCGCCGAATCGCGCGCTCATGCTCGCCGCAGAAGCCTTCGCGGGTCGTTTCCCTCTATATATCCAGCGTATTCGCGCCCCGTCGGTCACGGCTGCGCGGGTTCGAACCGCGCTCCTGCCCGGCCATCCCGGGCCTGATGGCGCTGCGCGCGGCGCGAGATCGCGAGGCGCGGATTATTCAATGAATCGAATGGATAAATCCGACTGTATCCGCGAAAGATGCCGCTTCCCGAATCGCCATTATTTTCAAGCCCCTGACAGATCGGGCCATATCGGCACCGCGGATTTCGATTTTACTAATCACTGACAAATTGTCGGAATGAGACGAAACCGCATCTTTCTGAGACAAAACGAGCTAACGCATTTTATGGACTTTACTTAGTCTGTTCGTCAGGAATACCCCAGCCGATAAAACCCGGATAACCAGGGTTGATTCGTTTCGGCGAAGCAATTTCAAATAATCACCAAAGATATTCGAACGCGGGCATTGCCGGGCGGCATGGCGATTTAATTCCCGTTCTTCGAATCGTTCCCCTTTGATGCTTGATTGAGAGAAATTCGGACCGACCCCTATGCAGAATCATCAATCCCCGTTGGTGAACCCTCGCGATATCACCCCACCCCCGGCAAATGTCCCGCCCGCCCGGATCGGATTGCAGGCGGGCGACACCGCGCCGGATTTCTCCCTGCCGGCATCGCTGGCGGGCCGCCCGTTCGACTACGCGTTGAAGGACGCGCTGCGCGCGGGTGCCGTCGTGATCTATTTCTACCCGTCGGCCTTCACGAGCGGGTGCAACACCCAGGCCCACGGCTTCGCCCGGGACCTCGACCAATTCACCGCCGCCGGCGCCAGCGTGATCGGCATATCGCTGGACAGTATCGAACGGCTCAACGCCTTCTCCGCGGATCCCCAGTATTGCGCCGGCAAGATCCCGGTCGCCTCCGACGCGCATGGACAAGTGGCCCGCGCGTTCGGCCTGCCCGTCGAAGCCATGCCGCCGGGCAAAACGGATACGCGCGGCGAGCCCATCGATCACGACAAGGTGCCGCGCACGACCTTCGTCGTCGGCGCGGACGGCAAGGTGGCCGCCACGCTGGCGGGCCTGAGCGCGGCCGAGCACGTGGAGCACGCGCTCGCCTGGGTGCAACACCTGTCCGCGGAGCGCGCCGCGCGGCCGTCGTCCGGTCGATAACCCCCGCCGCCGGTCCGGACCGGATGGATCGGCCGGCGAACAGTGCCAATGACGCAGTCAAGTGGAAGTCGTGCGACAACAATCCAATGAGAGGCTTCAATGAACGTTAAAGAACGGGATTTTGCGGATACCCTCGAATACGAACCCAATCTGGGCGCGCTCCTCGATCGGCATCCTGAGCTGCAAATCGAACGCGACGATTACAACATCAACGTCACGGCGAACTACGGCGAACGGCTCGAACCCGATGCGCTGTTCGAACGCTACAAGCAGCATCCCGGCCAGGGCAAGCCCGCGCACCTGTACTACCACTTCCCGCTTTGCGAGTACATCTGCCACTTCTGCAATTACGTGAAGCAGCTCGCGTCGCCGACCTCGCGCGGCGCTCAGCTCGACCGCTGGACGGACGCGCTGATCAAGGAATCCACGTTCTACGCCCAGAACGTGCCGTGGGTCTCGCAAGCCCCGATCGAATCGTTCTATATCGGCGGCGGCACCGCCGCCGTGCTGACGCCCCAGCATCTGAAGCGGCTGCTGGATCACGTCCGCTCGGCCTTCCTGCTCGCGCCGGAATGCGAACTGAACATCGAGGGCAACCCGGACAATTTCTGCGACCTGGAGAAGATTCGCGCGCTGATCGACGTCGGATTCAACCGGTTCAGCGTCGGCGTGCAATCCTTCACGCCGGAGGTGAACAGCTTCACGAATCGCGGGCATACGCCGGAGATGTCGCGGCAGGCGATCATGAATCTGCGCAGCACCGGGCTGCCGTTCAACGTCGACATGATGTTCGGCCTGCCGTATCAAACGCCCGACACGGTCTCCGAGGACATCCGCACGCTCGTCGACCTGAAGGTGCCGACGATCACGATCTATCGCTTGCGCAACGCCGACCGCCAGTCGATGGGGATCGGCAACCGCGCGGCCTGGAACGTGCCGAAGGTCCGGAACCGGCTGGTCGAGCAGAACCTGTTTCCGACGCTGGTCGCGACCTACCAGATGCGGGAGCGCGCCGTCGAACATCTGATCAAGAACGGCTACCAGCCGAGCCCGTGCGGATGGTGGAGCCTGCCGGGCACCTATCCCGAAGGCAACATTCCGCGGGTGTCGCGCAACAAGTGGCAGCGGTTCGACACGATGCTCGCGTTCGGCCCGGGCGCCTACGGCTGGCTCGCGGGCGCGGATCAAGGCGTGATCCAGACGCACAACAGCGCCGACATCAACGGCTATCTGCACCACATGGAGTCGGCCGGCACGCCGCCGCTCGCGTTCGGCCGCCTCCTGACGGGCAATCAGGCGATCGGCACCGCGCTCGGCTTCGCCTACAAGTCCCGCCAGCCGATCGAGATCGACCGCTTCAAGCAGGAGTACGGCGTGGACCTCGTCCAGGACGAACCCTTCAAGAGCGTCTTCTCCGAGCTGCTGTCCAAGGGGTTGATCCAGCCGACTCCGGGCGGCCATGCCTTCGTGCCCACGTTGAACGGCGAAGCGCTGCACGAAGAAATCATTTCGGTGTATCTGCACGAGCGGATCGGCTCCTTCGCGACCGCCGTGTGCAACAAGGTGACGTGAAGCCCCGCCGCGCGGCGGATCGACGAGCCGCGGCGCCGGCAGCAGCGGGCCGGCGCACGGACGACGCGATCGCGTCGCGCGAGGCGGGAACGCCGCATGACAACCGGACGCAGCACTCCGCTATTCGGTGCCAACCATCGTGACGACATCCAACGAGACGCGCATTCGCCGCCATTCGCCCTTCATCGCCGCGGTGCGGACACCGCTCTCGGCGATATGGATCGGCATCCGCTTCCTGCTCCTGCCGGTGCTCTGGCTGCGCTACCGCATGGGTAGCCGGATGAACTGGGCATTCGCGACGGACGCCTGCATGAAGCGGCTGCTGTACCCGCTGACGGAAGGCGCGGACGAAACGCCGCGACGCGACGTGGAGGTGCCCCCGGCGCTGCTCGCCCCGCCGTCGCCCGGCGCCGCCAACGGATGGGCGCGGGTGAGCCCGCATCCGGTGGATCTCGAGCGGTTCGCCAACGGGCGCCCGCTCTTGCTCATCCTGTATCGGGGCAGCTGGTGCCCTTACTCCAGGCTCCACCTCACGGATCTCGCCACCGTCGCGCAGCGTCTGGACGAACTGGGGGTCGCCGTGCTCGCGGTCAGCGCGCGCAATCACGCAAAGTGGTGGCATGCCAGGGGCATCGCGCTCGACTTCGCGGCGGACCCGGACGGCGACCTGTTCCGCGCCATGGGCGTTCGCATCGAGCCGCCGCTCGCGCATCGCGTCTGGGGCATGCTGCTGCCGCACGAGAGCGTCTTCCTGTTCGACCGGAACGGCAATCTGGTGGCCGCCGACGTGCGGCGGCTCAGCGCGACGAAGACCCGCCAGACGTTCCTCTCGTCCACGCGATGGCTGACGATCGCGCACGCGCTGACCGACGCCGAACGGATTGCCCAGCCCGACCTGACCTGACAACGACACCTCCGCGACATGCCTCCGACCACCGTTGCCCTGGGTACGCTAGCGATGCTTCTCGCCGGCGTCTTCGCCCTCGCCCTGCGCCGCAGGATGCGCTCGCCGGGCAGGCGGTCCGCGGCCCCGGCGCAACGCGCATCGCTGCTCGTCGGCGACACGATCCGCTCGTTTGTTTACCGCGCGCCGCCCTCGCTCGCGCCGGGCGCGCCGCTGCTCATCGTGTTCCACGGCGGCTCCGGTTCCCCGGAGCAGATCCGCAGGCAGACGGGGTTCGAATTCGACGAACTGGCCGATGCGAACGGCTTTGCGGTGGCTTATCCGCAAGGCACGGGCGGCAACTGGAACACCTGCCAGAAGGGGCGCAGGAACACCGCGACGAAACGCAACGCCGACGACGTCGGATTCGCGCGCGCCCTCATCGCGTGGTTCGACACCCATCACCGGATCGATCGATCCCGCGTGTTCGTCGCGGGCTTCTCGAACGGCGGGCATATGTGCTTTCGCCTCGCGCTCGAGATGACCGGCGAGATCGCCGGCTTCGCCGCGATCGCGGCGAACCGCCCGGCGCCCGCCGACTGCAAATGCCGTGCGGCGAGCGTCGCGGTGCCGATGATGATGTTCAACGGCACCGCCGATCCGATCAATCCTTACGCGGGCGGCATGCTTTCGCCGTACGGCCTGCGCTCTCTCGGCCCCGTCCTGTCGGCCGAGGACACCGCCGCGTCGTTCGTGCGTCCCGGTTCCGCGCATCGCCGGGAGCGCGTCGACGAAACTGCGACAGCAGATCGCGCGACCCGCGTGGAGAAGCAGGCATGGGGCACCGCGACGCAAGACGAAGTGGTCCTCTTCACGATCCGGGGCGGCGGGCACACCATCGCGCAACGGCGCTACGCCTTCCCGCGCATCTTCGGAAGGACCAGCACCGAGATCGACGCGCCGCTCGAGATCTGGCGATTCTTTTGCACAATCTCCGCGAACATTGCGCGATTCGATGCGAGGCCGGAACGGGAATCCATGCCCACCGGCTAGCCTGCGTGCGATCGGCATCCCGACCCTTTGCGGCCTTCCGCCCGTGCCGTTCCTTTCACCGCACGTCCCGACTCTTTCAGCAAGTTCAACGTCAACCATTGCCCACGAGACGGAGTATCTTATGCTGTCCCATGCAGAGATAAAGCGCTATAGCAGACACCTCATCATGCCGGAGATCGGAATGGCCGGGCAGCGCAAACTCAAGGAAGCCAGCGTGCTGTGCATCGGCACCGGCGGGCTCGGCTCGCCGCTCGCCATCTATCTGGCGGCGGCGGGTGTCGGGCGCATCGGCCTGATCGACAGCGACGTCGTGGACGTCAGCAATCTTCAGCGGCAGATCCTGCATCACACGACCGACGTCGGCCGCAGCAAGGTGCTCTCGGCGAGAGACAAGCTGAACGCGCAGAATCCGGAGGTCGAGGTCGTCGTGCACGAGACGATGATGAGCGTCGAGAACGCGCTGGAAATCTGCGCGGAATACGACATCATCGCCGACGGCAGCGACAATTTTCCGACCCGCTATCTGATCAACGATGCCTGCGTGCTGCTCGACAAGCCGAACGTCCATGCGAGCATTTTCCGGTTCGAAGGACAGGCATCGGTCTTCCACGCGAAGCACGGACCTTGCTACCGATGCCTCTATGCCGAAGCGCCGCTCCCGGGCGAAGTGCCCAACTGCGCGGAAGGCGGCGTCCTCGGCGTACTGCCCGGGCTGCTCGGCGTGATTCAGGCGACCGAAGTCATCAAGCTGATTCTGGGAATCGGCACGCCCCTTATCGGACGCTTGCTGATGGTCGATGCGCTGGGCATGCGCACCGAGGAACTGCATCTGCGCAAGGATCCGGACTGCCCCATCTGCGGTACCCATCCGACCATTCGGGAGTTGGCCGGCATCCCGGGGTTCGACGGCGTCTGCAGCGTGCCGGCCGCCGATCCGATGGAGATCGCGGCAACCGAGCTGAGCGAAATGATGAGCGATCCGTCGGTGAACCTGATGCTGCTCGACGTCCGCGACTTGCCGGAATGGGAGATCTGCCGGATCGAGGGAGCCCGGCACATTCCGATGCCGCTCCTGAACGAACGCCTGCATGAAGTCGATCGCACCGCGGACGTGGTCGTCTACTGTCTCTCGGGCAAGCGAAGCAGGACGGCGGCCGCGCTGCTTCGCGACGCGGGCTTCCGGAGCGTGCGCAGCCTGTCCGGCGGCATCCGCGCGTGGGGGGCGTCGGTCGATGCCGCGATGCCGATCTACTAGCCGCGGCGTTCGATGACGCAACCCCGATCAACCAGGGACGAGCGAATGGAAAAACCTTTCAAGCCATCGACGGGATCCGGCGCGGTTGCCGATGCGCCGGCCGGCCTGTCGATCGCGGCCGACGACGTCGCGCTATCTCCGCAGTCCGAACGACGCCGCGCCGAACCCGCAACCGCGCCCCCGCTCCCTCCGGGCGGCGTCGCGCCGCCGAGCCGCGGCGAGATCCGCACGATCTACTGGGCGCTGATGGTCGTCATCGGCCTCGGCACGCTCGATCAGAGCATCGTGGCCACCGCGCTGCCGCGCATCATGTCCGATCTCGGCGGCATCGCCCAGAGTTCGTGGATCGTGACGGCGTACGTGCTGGCTTCCACGACCGCGATGCCGCTGTACGGCAAGCTGAGCGACCAGTTCGGACGCAAGCGGATGATCTGCATCGCGGTGGTGATCTTCCTCGTCGGATCGCTGCTGTGCGGGATGTCGCGACACCTCGCCGATCTCATCGTCTCGCGCGTGATCCAGGGGCTGGGCGCGGGCGCGTTCCTGCCGCTCAGCCAGGCCATCATCGCCGACCTGATCCCGCCGGCGCGGCGCGGGCAGAAGCAAGGCGGCATCGCGGCGGTGTTCGCCGCGACCAGCGTGATGGGCCCTCTGCTGGGCGGCGTGATCACCGACGCGCTGTCGTGGCACTGGATCTTCTTCATCAATCTCCCGGTGGGCGGCGTGGCGATGTACAGCATCGTCAGGAAGCTGCGCCATGCGCGGCCCGGCGGCGCGCAGAAGATCGACTACCTGGGTTCGCTGACGATGACGGCCGCCGTCACGGCCTTCCTGCTCGTGCTCTCGCTGGGCGGCTCCGTGTGGCCGTGGCGCTCGCCGCAAGTCGCCGGGCTGATCGGCGCGGGCCTGGGTCTCGCCGTGCTGCTGGTCTTCCATCTGCGGCGCACGCCGTCGCCGATCATTCCGCCGAGCCTGTTCGACAACACGGTCTTCAATGTCGCGTGCGTCGTGATGTCGCTGACGTTCATGGGCTTGTTCGGGGCGACGATCTTCCTGCCGCTGTTCTCGCAGCTCGTCACCGGAACGGGGGCCACGCAATCGGGGCTGCTGATGGTGCCGCTGATGCTGGGCGCCGTCATCGCCTCCGTGATGAGCGGCCGGATCCTGATGCGCGTCGGCCGCTACAAGCCCGCGCAGATGGCGGGGCTCGCGACGGCTTTCGTGGCCTTCGCGCTCCTCGCGTGGACCATAGAGACGGGGCGCAGCTACTGGTACATCGAGCCGTGCGTCTTCATGCTCGGGATCGGCCTGGGGCTGGTGATGCCGAACATGACCGTCGCGGTGCAGAACGCGTTGCCCGTCGCGCAGCGCGGCGTCGGGACCGCGATGCTGACGTTCTTCCGCTCGCTGGGCGGCCTCGCGGGCATTGCCGGATCGAGTGCGTTCATCGCGCATCGGCTGCAATCGGCGGGCACCACCGCGCACTCGGCGCTCGTCGGGCAGCACGTCGTGGGCTCGATCCCGCAGGCGTTCGGCGCGCAGGCGGACATCTATCGCAGCGCGATCGCCGGCACCTTCGCCGCCGGTTCGGTAATCGTCGCGCTGGGTTTCGTGGTGCTGCTGCTGTTGCCCGAGCTGCCGCTGGTCGGCCAGGACGGCGAGTAATCGAACGCTCGACGCGCCCCGCTGCATGACCGGGCCGGATCGGTCCGGTGCGGCGTTGAATCACGGTACGGATTTTTCGCGCTTCATGCCCATGACGAATGGTTCCCTTCAAACGACCGCCGCGATCACGCCGCGGTCATCCGCTCCGCCGGGCCGGCCCGGCGGAGCCGGTGCGCCGCGCTCGCGGCCGGAACAGCACGCGGCGTCTCGCGACGCCGTTCGCGCACCTGACGACGGCCGGCGAGTACGCGCTTCGCGCGGGGATCGTCTCGACGCGCCGCGCACGTCCGGCCATCCGCGTCGCGCGGGCGGCTCCCACGCCGCCCGGCCGACGTTTCATCGCCGATGGTCCGTTCCGTGAGTGGCCAATGTCGCGCCGTCGCTTGCGGCGGCGGACGGACCGAACCGGTCAGCGTGTGTCCTTGTTGTCCTCGATTCTAAAAATAAAGTCCCCAGACGAAGTCAAAAAATACTGAGGGATCCTGATTTCAGTCAAATCAAGAGATATCGGAGATGCCCATGAGCAATGTCGAGATATTCAAATTCTCCACCAGAGAGCTGAACGACAAAGACAAATTCGAAGCATGGCAAAACCAGAACACCATGGCCGATCTCAAGCTGAGCGCGGCCGGAATCGGTGCATCCACGGATCTGGACGGTGTTTTTCACGGCGCGCATATCGGTAACCTGATGCTGGGCACGTTCCGGTATACGACGACGACCGCGAACGATTCGCTGACCTACGACGCCATCAGGACTCCGCAGCGCATCAAGCACGACGGCTACGATCACTATTTCTTCCGGATCTCGCGCGAACACGCCTGGCAATCGAAAACGGACGCCGGCGCGATCGATATCGGCCCGCAGCAGCTCTTTTTCGCCGATCTGGCGCGCCCTCTCCACATCGACATCCAGTCGGGCGACGTCGTCATCCTGATGGTTCCGCGCGATTTCATTCCGATCGATCTTTCCGCCAAGCATGGCGAGGTCTTCTCGGGATTGATGGCCTCCCTCGCGTCCCAATACATCCTGGGGCTGGCTGAACGCATCGACACCATCCGCACCTCCGAATCGAAGGCGGTCGACGAAGTCACGCTGAACATGCTGCTGGCGGCGGCGTTTCCCACCAGCGACAACATCGAGCCGGTTCGATCGAACCTGGAAGTCGAATTGCTCAAGAAGATCAAGGCCTACATCAACAGCCGCCTGGAATCCCCGGCGCTGTGCGTCGATTCCATCTGCCACGACATCGGCCTGTCCCGGGCCGCGCTGTACCGGCTGTTCTCCACGGAGAACCACGGTGTGGCGGAATACATCAAGCTGATCCGACTCAGAAAGATCTATTACATCCTCCGCTATTCGTCGGGGTCGCGCATCAGGATATCGGAGCTCGCCAACCGGTACGGGTTCTGCTACAACTCGGCCTTCGCCAAACTGTTCAAACAGAGTTTCGGCTGCTCTCCGTCGGACATCCGGCGCAATGCCACGACCGAGCACCGCTCGGACGATCTCAAGGAAATGCGTCAAGGCATGGCGCTCGATTTCAAGGAGTGGCATCAGTTCCGGCGCTGTCGGAACGCGGGGCACGGGACCATCAACGGCATGTGGAAACCGGGCCCGGATTCCGGCGGCCGGATGCCCAGCGCGGCGAGTACAGGCACGCCGCGCGCCGAGCCCGACTGCGAAGTGTTCGCGATGGAATGACGCGGCTCGCGCCGGCGCTTCGATACCGCGCGCCGGCCGTCGCGCCGATCCGCTCGGCGGATGCCGGTGCGCGTTCGGGTGGCGCAAGCGACGCGTGCATCCGCGTGCGGGCCGATAGCGGCTCCCGGCCCGCGGTCGATCCGGCCGGTTGCCCGACGAACCCGTGCGTGAATATTCGAAGCACGCCTGTGCCCATTCGAATGCCGTGATCCGATCCATTGCGGCACCTGCGGCACCGATAGGCGGGGTCGAACATCGTTCGCCGGTGTGACGCTGCCGGCGCGCGACTATCGCCTGTCGCTTCTTCGGCGACATTCGAGCGGCCGCCGGGCTCGCCCTCCGCCGGCGCATCTCGCCCGCCTGCCCTGCATCGCAACGCAACGCGTATGGACATGGGCGCGCGAGCGTTGGATCGATGCGACGGCGATCGGGCGAGCCGCCGCACCCGCCTTTTCCAGCGGCGCGATGCACGACGGGCGCGATCCGGCCCGGTCGCGCGCCGGCGCGGCGGCGCGCGACGAAGCCCGTCTAGCTCAGCAGCCCGGCGGCGACATTGATCGACAGGCCCAGCACCGCCATGTTGAAGTAGAACGACAGGATCGACTGCGCGAGCGCCGCGCGCCGGATCGAACGATTGCCCAGCGATACGTCCGCGGTCTGCGACGCCACCGCGATCGTGAACGAGAAATACAGAAAATCCCAGTAGTCCGGCTCGAGATTCCGATCGGGAAACTGCAGCGCGCGGGCTTCTTGCGGCGACAGATAGTAGAGCCGCGCGTAGTGGAGCGTGAAGATCGTCGGGATCAGGAACCACGCGCCGAACATCGTCGCGCCCGTCACGGCGTAGTGCCCGACGCTCGAACCGAACCCGACGTTCTTCGCGCTGACCAGTTCGACCGCGATCGCCGCGATGCTCGCCACGGTCGCGAGGCAGATCACGGTCAGCACGGTCGTCGCGTTCTCGTCGTCGCGCATCGCGATCTCCCGCACCTGGTGATGACGCGCGCGCACCATCCGCAGCCACATCAGCACGAGATACAGCCAGATCGCGCCGTCCCAGCCGATCAGCACCCGCACGATCGGCCGCAGCGGCGACGGCAGCAGCAGCCCGAACAGCACCCCGGCGAGCAGCGCCGCCATCATGCGCGGCCGGTTACGCAACACTTGCGGATAGAACGTCATGAATTCGTCTTCGAGAAGTCGGAGAAGCCGCGCTGCGGCGCAGCACGGGCGAGCGCCCATTATCGTCATGTCCCCCGCCGGCGCCAAGCGCGCAGGCCGCCGAGAGGCGGTTCACGCAATGACGGGCGCGCGCCGGCCGCCGGAAGGACCGAGCGCAAGACAAGCGACGCGCGAACACCCGAGGTATTCGCGACGCGCGTGACGCGGCGATCGGTCTTTCCGGCGGGCAGCGCCGGACGGACTATGCTTTGCATCATGGGAACGAGCGCGATCCGCGCGAACAGGCCCCAAGACGAAGCCATGACCCCCGCTCCTTCGCTCTGCCGACACGCGGCGAATCTCGCCGGCCGCGATTTCGTGGTCGGCGATCTGCACGGCTGCGTCGACCCGCTGCGCGCGCTGCTGCACGACGCACGCTTCGACGCCGCGCGCGACCGCCTGTTCGCGGTCGGCGATCTGGTCGATCGCGGCGCGCAGCCGGAAGCCGCGCTCGCGCTGCTCGACCGTCCGTGGTTCTTCTCCGTGCTGGGCAATCACGAAGACGTCCTGTGCGCGGTCGCGGAACACAGCCTGCCGATGAGCGTCTGGCAGCGCATCGGCGGCGCCTGGGGCGCGCAGCTCCCCGGCGACGCCCTCGCCCGCCATGCGCGGCGCCTGCGCGCGCTGCCGCTGGTCCGGGTGATCGGCGAGGGCGCGGCGCGCTTCCATGTTCTGCATGCCGAATTTTTCGGCGACGACGCGGAACTGGACCGGGGCGCATTCGACGAGGCGGTGCGCAATCGTCTGCTGTGGGGCCGCGAGCTTGCGCTCGGCGGCGCCGATCCCGGCCGGCAGGCCGGATTGTCGCCGACTTACTGCGGACATACGCCGATGCACGAAATCACGCGTATCGGCGCGCAGATCTTCGTCGACACCGGCGCGTTCGATCCGTCGGGCAAGCTCACGCTGCTGGAGACCGGCAGCGGCCGGCACTGGTCGATCTCGGTGGCCGCCGCCGAATACCTGGGCGCGGCAAGCCTGCCGCTGCCGTAGCCCGCGCGGCCGCTCAACCGACCTGATTCAGTTCGAACACGACGTCGATCGCCGTGCCGTTCCAGTTGTATTCGAGGTAGGCCGCGTGACGGCAGTCGCGCAGCAGCGTCGCCTTGAACGCCGCGAGGCACTCGCCCGCCGGATCGCGCACCGACGGATACGCGAGGCCCGCCACCCCGGCTTCGCGCACGGCGCGGCCGAGCGCCTGGCCGGCCCGGTAGTCGTCGGGGTCGAGCAGCGCCGGATCGCGCTCGGTCCAGTGGCGCGCGTCGACGACGTCGCCCTGCGCGGCCACCGTGTAGAGCCTCATCTGCTGACGCATCGGCGGCTCCCGGGTGGCCGCCAGAAACAGCGCCGAGTGATAGCGCGTTTCCGCGATCGCCGTGTCGCGCGAACGCGCGCAGTAGAACACGCCGTAGCTGCCGTCGGAAAACCGGCTGCCGAATGGATTCAGATGCGTGAACGCCGCCATGATCGGCCCGTAGCCCGCCCCGTAGCGGCGCTCCTCGGGCGGGACGAGATCGAGCACGCCGACCTCGTTGCGCACGCGATCGTTGGTCAGCGATTCGAGCGCGTAGAGCGCATCGAAATCGTCGGCCGACGCGACGCGGTCGAACAGGTTGATGGCGGGAAAGCGCGTGGGAATGACGCGATAGGCGGGCGCCCAGTCGAGCGCGGTGATGGGCCAGGCGGCGTGCCGTTCGGATCCGGTCACGCCCAGCCGCCCCGCATCGCATCGAGGTACTGGCGCACGGCCACGAGATCGCTGATGTTGCCGGCGAGCATCCGGTCGAGCGCGCGCTTGCCGTTGAACGGCGTGGCGTCGTTCGGACGCTTGATCCACGCATCCGCCGCGGCGGGCTGCGGCAGCAGGATCTGCAGCGCCTTGTAGATGCCGAGCATCAGCGACAGGCGCTCGAGCGTATCGCGCGTCAGACGCGCCGTTTGCGGCGCGGCCTTCCACTTGAAGAAGGTCGAGCGGCCCGGCGAACCGAGCAGCACCAGCTGCTCGTCGGTGGACAACTCCCAGTCGCGGGCGATATTGAAGAACGCGCGCAGACCGGCGGCCGACATCTGGGCAACCGACACTTCGGGCGGATTCGGCAGTGGCTTCAGAGCGGGATGGGACATGACCGTTAGTCTCGAAATGAATCTACTAACAACATTAGTCCAATTCTAGATTATTTCAAGGGAAACGGGTATCGAAGACGAACAGGGCCGCCGAACGGACTGGGCGGCCGGTCACGCATTTATGCCATGGCATGTGCATTCCCGTCGTTCCGGGAGCGGTTCGGCCGAATGAGGGTCGGACAGGGAAAGTTGCGCGGGCGGGATCCCGCTTCGGCCGGGTGCCGCGCCACGGGCCGTCGCCGGGGCTCGCTCGGCGACGGCGCCGCGCCGCCGCGATCCGCGCAGAAATGGGACGGGGCTCGCCGCCCCCTCGCCGTTGCGGGCGGACGCGGGCCTCGGGAGGCGGGCGCGAACAGCGCCGCACCCGCGCTCCGCTCAAACCGTGTCGAAACGCCCGATCGGCGACAGCGCGCGCGCTTCCCGCCCGCCGTAGGCGGCGACGATGCCGTCGACCCGGGCGAGATGATGGCGATTGTCGTGGTCCCACGGATGAAAATCAGGCCGGAAGAAACTCAGCCATTCGCCCGCCATGCGCGGAAACAGCCCGTGGCGCGGCCCGTAGAGAAACTTGACGACCCGCCCCATCCCGCGCACCCGCTGGCCGGCCTGCCGATCCGAGCGGATCAGCTGACTGTGCATCAGGAAGACGGTGGGCCAGAAGGTCAGCGTCGTCAGCAGAAAGACGCCGACCCGCATCAGGTAGCGCCCGAGTCCCGGCTTCATCACCGCATTCCACACGTCGAACGACACCGCCTTGTGCTCGGTTTCCTCGAGCGCATGCCAGAGCCACATCTGCCGGTAGCCTTCCTCGGAACCCGCGAGGCGCGTCGCGTCGTCGAGCAGCAGGTCCGCGAGCATCGCCGTGTAATGCTCGGCGGCCACCGTGTGCGCCAGCTGCACCGAATGCGGCAGGACCCGCTTCATCCAGCCGAGCACCGCCCAGACGCGCCGGTCGAGCTTGCGGGCGGGCAGGCGATTGGCCTGCAGGCGTTCGTTGTATTCGGCGTGTTCGCGCGTATGCATCGCCTCCTGGCCGATGAACCCGAGTACCTGCTTCTTGAGCACGGGATCGTCGATCCGGTCGCGGTAGTGGCGCACCGAATCCATGAAGAAGCGCTCGCCGGCGGGAAACAGCAGCGACAGCGCGTTGAAGAAATGCGACACCTGCGAACCTTGCCCGTGCCAGTCCTTCGCACGCTCGACCGGCAGGTCGAAATGCAAGTCGCGGCGCACGGGCATCACGAACACCGGGTCCGTCGAAGCAGCAGCCTGAGTCATCGATGTCTCCTGAATGGGCGCGGCGGACCGCGGCCTGTGCGTCGGCGCCGCCGATCGTTACATCATGAAATGTAACAATATGGCGTGCCTGCTCCGGGGGCAAGGCGCGCGCTAGTGGCCTACTTCCAAACGCCGCGTCGCCCTTGTACGGCGGGCGCTTTCGGAGGCGCGTAACGGCTTCCGAGCAGGCTTGCCCGGCATTCGGCGGCGCCGTTCCGCATGCGCGTTTGTCGCCACGGGCCGGCGCCTCCTCTCCCGGCAGATCCGATTGAGGGCGTTTTCGCGCCATCGTTCGCGAAACAGACGCCCGCCTCAAACCCGATCTCCGCGCGCCTCACGCCCGCGTTTCGGCCAGACCGCCGCCGGCCGCGTCTTCCCTGCCGTCCCGCCTCCTCTTCCGGCGGCCTCCTTCGATCGGGTCCGTGCCGGGCATTTGCTCTGCACGATTTTTCAACACTTATCATGCATATACATATTATGATCGTCATTCATAAACCGACCCGCGACGGATTGCATGCGCTGCGCATCGCGCCGGCGGCCGCATTCGCCGCGGCTCGATCGGCCCGCGCGCCGCCGCTCGAGCCCGTCCGTCGTTCATTTCCCGGAGAGCCGCCATGACGCCCGAATACGCCGCCCAGCTGTTCCTCACGCCCGCACGCAAGATACCGCGAACCGACACGCCGCCCTTCGACGACGCGCTCGTCACCTATCCGCCTCTGCACGGCACGCGGGTCGCGCTCTGGGAAGCCGGCAACGGGCCGCGCGTGCTGCTGGTCCACGGCTGGGAAGGCGCGTCGGGCGATCTGTCGGCATTCGCGGCGGCGCTGATCGACGCCGGCTACCGGGTCGTCGCGCCCGATCTGCCCGCGCACGGACAATCGGACGGCACGCAGACGTCGATCGTCGCCTGCGCGCGGGCGATCACCCAGCTGCTCGCGGACATCGGCCCGGTACGGGCGATCGTCGCGCATTCGGTCGGCTGCGCGATCGCGATCGAAGCGCTGAAGCGCGGCGCGCGCGCCGATGCCGCCGTGCTGATCGCGCCGCCCGCCCGCTATCGCGATTACGCGCTCAGCTTCGCGGCACAGGCGGGGCTATCCGGCGAGAACATCGGGAAGATGATCGCGCACCTGCTCACGCTCGACGTCGACGTCGCCTCGATCGACGCTCCCCGGGCAGTGGCGGCGCTCGATACGCCCGCGCTGATCGTCCATTCCGAGGACGACCGGGTCGTGCCGGCATCGCTGGGCCGCGAGATCGCGGCGGCGTGGCCGGGCGCGCGATTTCTGTCCGTGAACGGGCTCGGACATCGGCGCATCCTTCAGTCGGACGACGTGATCCGCTCGGCCGTCGAGTTCGTGAACGGCTGAGCGAAGCCGCGATCCGGGATTCGCGGCGAAACGAAATCGTTCGCGCGATCCCGCGCGGCCGGATCGCGCGTGTTTTGGCGCGGAGGGGCGAAGTCCGGCGACGAATCGAACGCGACCGGTTGGCGCGGGCGGTTCCATGGACATGTCGTGGCGGTTGGCGTGGTTAGCGTGGTTGGCGTGGTTGGCGCGGTGAGCGATCGGCGGCAAACGCCCCGCCTCCCCGGCCGCCGCACGCCCCGTCATCGCGAGCCGGGATCGGACCATGCCGGCCCGCGCGACGCAATGCCGCCCGGCTCCCCTACAATAGCGGTTTCATTCGTTTATTTTCAGGAGCCGTCCATGACAGTCGTGACCACCGAATCGGGTCTCAAGTACGAAGATTTGACCGAAGGCAGCGGCGCCGAAGCGCTCGCGGGCAGCACCGTCAGCGTTCACTACACCGGCTGGCTCACCGACGGCCAGAAGTTCGACTCCAGCAAGGACCGCAACGACCCGTTCGCGTTCGTGCTGGGCGGCGGCATGGTCATCAAGGGCTGGGACGAAGGCGTGCAGGGCATGAAGGTCGGCGGCGTGCGCCGTCTGACGATTCCGCCGCAACTCGGCTACGGCGTGCGCGGCGCGGGCGGCGTCATTCCGCCGAACGCGACCCTCGTGTTCGAAGTCGAACTGCTCGGCGTCTGAGAGCCGCCCCGCCATCGGCCTCGTTCATCATGGATCACGCATCCTCGCCCACGGTTTCGCTACGACGCTACGGCCAGTCCGAAGCGTCGGACGTGCACGACTTTCATCAGGTCGTGCTGGGGCTGGACGGCGCGATGGTGATGGCGGTCGACGGCATCGGCGAACGGATCGACCGGCGCTCGGCCTGGCTGATCCCGGCCGGCGCCCGGCATGACTATGCCGGGCTCGGCGAGAACCGGCAGCTGGTGCTCGATCTGCCGCCGGCGTCGCTTGCGGTACCCGAGCGGCTGTTCGACCGGGCGCGGGCGATTCCGATCGACCCCGCGCTGACCTCGCTGACGGCCCGGCTGGCCGGCACGGCCGATCTCGGCCAGCCGGACGACGGCGCGCAGCGCCGCTTTCACTGGCTGGCCGCCACGCGCCTCTGCGACGCGCTGCTCGCGGACATCGGCCACGCGCCGCCGCCCGGCGCCGCGTCCGGGCTCGATTTCGCGCGGATCGACCGCTGGCTGCGCGCGCATCTCGCGGAGCCGCTCAGGATCGCCGATCTCGCCGCGTACTGCGGGTTCGGAATGCGGCGGTTTCACCAGCTCTTCATCGACGCGTTCGGCGAGACGCCGCACCGCTACCTGCAACGGCTGCGGCTCGACGTCGCCATCGGGTTGCTCGCCGATGCCGCGCATCCGTTGTGCGACATCGCGAGCGAGGTCGGATTCGCCGACCAAAGCGCATTCACCCACGCGTTCACGCGACGGTTCGGGCTCGCGCCCGGACAATGGCGAACGCTGAAGCACTGAACGGCGCAGCGCCGCCCGCAGCCGTCGGCGCGGGATAGACACCCCGCCGCGATGCGGACCGCAGGGCGGCCCCAACCGCCGGCCCGGCACGCGAAAGAAACCATCGCGCTCCCCTTACCCCGCGGCCCGGATCGCCTCCTCATACACCCCGGCCACCCGCCGCGCGATCACCGCATTGTCGAAATGCTCGCGCGCGTAGCGCCGGCAAGCCTGCGCATCGGGCAGCGCGAGCCCGCCCGACAGCGCATCGCGGAGCCCTTCGGCGATCGCCCCGGCGCCGATGCCCGGCAGCACCAGCCGCTCCGAAAGACCGGCAACCGCCTCCGGCAAGCCGCCTACCGGCGTCACCAGCACCGGCGTCCCGGAAGCCAGGGATTCCACCGTGATCAACCCGAACCCTTCGAGCGCGACCGTCGGCACGACGCTCACCGTGGCCGCGCGGTACAGCGCGGCCAGATGCTCGTCCGGCACGAACCCCAGCAGCTTCACGTTGCCGGTCAATCCGCCCGCATCGATCCGCGCCTGCAGCTCGTCGGCGATCCGTCCTTTCCCCGCGATCAGCAGCAGCACGTCCGGATGCCGCTTGCGCACGATCGCGATCGCATCGATCAGATCCTCCAGCCCCATCCGCCGCACGAGCCGCCGCACCGCCAGCACGATCGGCCGGTCCTGCGGCAGCTGCAAGGTGCGACGCGCGTCGGCGGGCGTGATCGGCAGATCGAACTGCGCGGTGTCCACGCAGCCGGGCACCACCCTCACCCGCGCGGGATCGATCCGGTAACGCGAGGTCAGGATCTGCCCGAACGCCTGCGACAGCACGATCAGCCGCGACGAACGCGCGTACACCGTCTGCTCCAGGCAATGCTTCGCCTTCCGTCCCAGCGAATCCGCCCCTTCGACGTGGCTCTCGTCGGCCCACGGCCCCTGGAAATGCGACACCTGCGGAATGCCGCGCATCACGTCGAGCCCCGGGAAGGTGTACAGCGCGAAGTGCGACGACACCACGTCCGGCCGCTCGGCGCGCACCACGTCACGCAGCGCGTAGCGCGCCGCGAGCATCCGGCGCGCCAGCGACTGCGTCGCCGACCCGAAGCCGCGAATCGCGCCGCCGGTATCGGCCGCGACGCGCTCCGAGCCCGCCACCACGCCCCGCACCGCGACCCCCGCACCCGGCAGCGCGCCCACCAGCGCGTGGTACATCCGGTCGAGACCGCCCGCGCGCTCGGGAAACCAGTGCATACCGATCTGCAGCGACCTGATCGCCCCCAAAGTGTCCCCCATCACGATTGCTCCTGCGTAACGCCATGTTCGGCGCGCGCGACCGGCACGCCGGCGCTCGGTTGCGACGACGGCGCGATCCGCCGGTACAGCGCGACATACTGCTCGCCCATCCGCGCCCAGCTGAATCCCCCCATCAGCGCGCGCGCCGCGTCGCCCATCGCCCGGCACGCATCGCGGGCCGCCGCGAGCCGTCCGATCGCGTGCGCGAGCGCGGCCGGGTCGTCGGGATCGTCGAGCACGATCCCGCACGCGGGCGTGATGATCTCCGCGCCGCCCGCCGTGCGCGCCGTCACGACCGGCAAACCGGCCGCCATCGCTTCGAGCAGCGACAGGCTCATCGCTTCGTAGCGCGACGGAAAAACGTAGGCGTCGACGGACGCCATCAGCGCGGGCATCGTTTTCACGAGCCCCAGGAAATGCACCCGCTCGTCGAGCCCGAGCGCGCGCGCCTCGTCGGGATAAGGGCTGCCCGGCAGATAGCCGGCCACGGCCAGATGCACGCCGGGCGGCAATTGCGCGAGCGCCCGCAGCAGCGTGCCGAGGTTCTTGCGCGGCGTGCGCAGATCGCCGACGAACAGCAGCAGGAACGCGTCGTCCGGCAGCCCGAACGCATGGCGGTCCGGCGCGGCGCCGGCGAATTCCGCCGCATCGACGCCGTTGTGGATCACGCTGATCCGTTCGCCGTCGATGCCGATCCCGCGAATCTCGTCGGCGACCTTCCCCGACACCGCGGCGATCGCCCGCGAACGCCGGTATGCCCAGCGTTCGAGCAGCGTGTTCACGCGCGTGTACACATACTGATAGGCCGACCATGCGCCCTTCGTCAGCGCGAACGGGTAATAGCGGCTCGCGAACCAGCCGCCGTGCACGAAATGCGCGGTGTTGACGTCGGCGCGCACCCACGAGATGAAGCCGTTCACGTGCAGCACGTCGTAGTCCGCGCGGTGCAGCCGCAGCCACCACGCACTCTTGAGCGCGAACACCTGCTGCTTCAGCAGGTTCGACGGCCACCCGCGCCCTACCTTGACCGGCACCCAGCGCACCCGCTCGTCCGCCAGCAGCTCGGGCGCGACGTGCGACGCGACGAGCGTCACGCGGCAGCCCGCCGCGAGCGCCGCGCGGGCGATTTCGTAGTTCACGCGGCCCTGTCCGTCGTGATGACGCACGACATGCGTGACGATGGCGATTCTCAATGGTCGGCTCCCCGGAAACGCGCCGCGTGTCTGCGCTGGATTTTCTGCCAGTGCGCCGCGGACAAGATCGAAAAAATGCTCGTGAACAGCAGCAGCCCCCCCGTGCCGATGAACGAATTGGTGAACACCAGCATCGCGAACACCGACAGGCACAGGCTCAGGCACGCCGAGACGAACTTGTCGCGGCGCAGCGCGAACGACGCGCGCACCGCGCGGCCGAGCAGCCACAGCGTGCCGCCGAGGTACAGCAGCGTGCCGGGCCAGCCGAGCACGAACGGCACGTTCATCACGCCGCTGTCGAAGTTGCCGTACTTGCCCAGCTCGCCGCTGTCGCTCGACAGCTTGGTCGACGTCCCCGTCGCGCCGAACCCCTCGCCCGCGACATCGGTGAACGCGGTCTGCGCGAAGCTCGCGTAGAACTTGTTGCGATCGTCGTAGCTGCGATCGTCCTTCAGGTTCGAGATCGACTGCAGGCGCTGGCCGAGCCGGTCGGCCACCGGCCCCACCGTCAGCAGCGGCACGCACAACCCCGCCAGCACCAGCGCGCTCGCGACGATGCGCAACCGCACGCGGTTGTTCGATTTCGCGAGCTGGATCGCGAGCGCGATCACCCAGCCGCCCCAGGTCGAGCGCACGAGACACAGCGAGAACGCGACGAAGCCCGCCGCGCCCGCGAACCAGCGCACCCGTCCGGGCGCCGCCAGCACGAACACCAGCGCGCCCATCATCGCGAACGCGAACGGTCCCGACGAATTCATCGTGCTGAACACCCGCACCCCGTACGGCACCGGATCGCCCTGCGAATTCATCTGCGAGCCGACCATCCACAGCACGTCCCACTGCGGCATCACGAAAAATTGCACGATGCCGTACACGCCCATCGCGAGCATGCCCCAGACGAAGGTCGACAGGATCACCGCCCGGTATTCCGGGTAATCGCGCGCATGCACGACGATATGAAAGCCGATCAGCACCGGATACACCCAGTTCGCGAGATCGTAGGTCGCGGCGAGCGGCCCGCTCGACACGACGCCGACCAGGAACGCATACGCCAGCCCGAGCAGGATCAGCAGCACCGGCATCCCGCGCCGCTCGGCCAGCACGCGGTAATGGCGCAGCAGCCCGAGGCCCGCGATCATCGTGACGGCGAGCGGCGCGATCTGGATCAGGCTGGTCGGCGTGAACGCGCCCCGCGACCAGTCGGCGAGCCGCCGCACCTCCGGGCTCAGGAACCACAGCCACCACATGAAGCCGACGTAGCGCGCCGGGCTCTTGAAGTACAGCCACAGCCCGGTCAGGATCGCGAGCCCCGGAAACGCGACCGTCAGCACCGTGCCCTGGTGCGCGACGATCATCGCGGCGGTGACGGTCCATAAGCCCGCTTGCGCGGCCCAATGCCTGGGCTCGGCGGAAAACCAGCGAGAGCCGGAACGAGCGGGCGCCGACAGTGCGGGCGTGCTCATCGGCCGCCCGGCCGGTTCGACGGCGCGCGCGAATCCGCGAGCGGCCGCGCCCGCCCGGCATCGGCCCGCGCGCGATGCTGCCGCAGCAGCTCGCGGGTGATCCGCACGTGCTGCGCGGCAAACTGCTGCGTGGTCAACCCGTGCGCGTCCAGCCGCCCGGCCGCCGCGCGGGCGCGCTCGAGTGCCCGCGCCGGCTGCGCGGCGAGCGCATCGGCGGCGCGTCTCAGCGCGCGCGGATTGAAGGGCGGCACGTAGGTCGCCGTGCCGCGCGGGAAATAATCGCGCAGCCCGCCCACGTCGGTGACGATCATCGGCTTGCCGACCGCGGCCGCCTCCAGCATCACCGTGATGCCCGACGCGTGATGATTCGGCCGCAGCGGCACCACGATCAGATCCGCCCAGTCGTACAGCTCGCGCTGCCTGACGATGCCCGACGCCGGCGCGATCGCGACGTTCGGCGCGTGCAGCGCGCGCGGAATCCGGCGCCGGGTCGCGAGCCGGACGTCGTAGCGCGCATCGTTGCCGAACGCGGCGACGAAGGTCTTCCAGTCCCGATCCCGGTCGTTGCCGATCGCGGCGATCCGCAACGGCCGGTGCGGCGTCCACGCGCACGGCGCGCACACCGGAAAATCCTGCGTGTTGAGCCCGTAGTAGACCTGCACCGCATCGCGTTGAAGATAGCGGCGGCACAGCGCCGCGTTGTCGCGCGCGAGCGTCGTCAGCACGTCGGCCCGCGCGATCAGCTTCCGGTACAGCCAGCGCCTCGGCAAACCGTAGCCGGGCCACTTGTCGAGCAGCCACACGCTTTGCGCAAGCAGCAGCGGACGCGCGCCGCGCGCGCCGGCGAGCCGCAGCACCAGCGCGGCCGCCAAATGCTCGTGCTCCGTATGCGTCCAGATCACGTCGCTCGCGAGCAGCGCCGCGCGATTGCGCCACGCATGCAGCAAGTCGAAGCCGAGCACCGCCTTCAGGCCGCGTCGCACGAGGCTCGCCAGACGGCCCTCGCGTGCGTCGCGCGAGTAGGTCAGCGCAAACTCGTCCGATTCCGCGTGGTGATAGCCGTACAGGCAGCCGATGTTCTCGCCGGGACGATAGGTGCGCGGATCCGCACCATGGAACAGATGAACGTGGACCTGGGTCGCGGTCATGCGAGCCTTCCTCCGTGAGATGGCCTGACGGCAGGCCGCGCGGCGCTCATGACGTCGCCCCGGGCCGGACGCGCGCCGCCGGCGCGGACACCGCGCGGCGGGCCGCCTGCGCGCCGCGCCGCACCGCGCGCCATTGCTCGCGGGTGCGCGCGCCGCGCGCCGACAGCGCGGACAGCAGCACATGCGCGACGCCCGGATACACCCGCGTCCCCACCAGCGCGTACCACCACCAGGCGGTTTCGCGCCGCAGCGGCGGCAGATGTTCGCGCAGAATCAGGTGCAGGTTGTACGCGGCATTGCCGACGGCGTTCAGCGACGCCGCATCGCGCCGGTCGTCGTCGAAGCGCTCGGCCGGATAATGGTCGACCGCGACCGCCGGGTCGTACACGAGCTTCCAGCCCGCGCGCTTGACGCTCATGCTGAACGCCATGTCGTTGTGGGCCTGCGCGCCCGCGCCGCGCAGCCGCGTATCGAAGCGCAGCTGCGCGATCGCGCCGCGCCGATAGCTCATGTTCACGCCTTTGAGCATGTCGACCTCGCGCGCGCCGCCGACGCCGAGATGATGATTGCCGATGATCTTGCCCGACGCGCTCAGGCGGCCGACCAGCGGGCGCGCCTCGTCCAGCACGCGGCCCTGCTCGTGCACCCAGTCGCGCCCGCCGAGCGCGCCCAGCGCCGGATCGGCGCGGAACGCCGCGTCGATCCGCTCGAGCCAGTCGGCGCGCGGCGCGGCATCGTCGTCGGTAATCGCGATCACGTCGCCGCGCGCGGCGTCCAGCCCGCGATTGAGCGCCGCGACCTGGCCCGGCGTCTCGATCGCGGCGACCCGCAGCGCGAGCGCGCCGCGCACCGCGGGGTCGGCGAGCCGTTCGTGGGTCGCGTCGTCGTCCGGGCGGGCGACGACGATCACTTCGTCCGGCGCGCGGCGCTGCCGGCTCAGCGCGTGCAGGCAGCGCGCGAGATCGGCGGGTCGCCGGTAGGTCGGCACGAGCACGGAGATTTTCATCGGAGCCTCGCTGATCGGAGTAGCGAAAACGCGCATCACGCGCTCAAGTATTCGTGGACCGACGCATAGCCCCGGCCGTAGCCGCGCGTGCGCGGCGGAACGCCGTTGAAGATCCCGCCCTGCAATTGCACGCCGGCGGTCCTCAGCCGCTTGATCGCGTCGCCGATCTCGCCCTCGGTATGCATGCCGGAGCGCAGCACCAGGAAGGTCGAGCCCGCGAGTTCGCCGAAGATCGTCGCGTCCGTCACGGCCAGGATCGGCGGCGAATCGACGATCACCATGTCGTAGCGCTTGCCGAGCCCGTCCAGGTACTGCGACAGGCGCGGCGACATCAGCAGCTCCGACGGATTCGGCGGACGCGAGCCGGCCGGGATGAACGACAGGCCTTTCACCGGCGTGTCGCGAATCGCCTCTTCCAGCGCGACCTGGTCGCTCAGCAGTTCCGACAGCCCTTGCTTCGCGCTGACGTCGAAATAGCGGTCGAGCGTACCGCGCCGCATGTCGGCATCGATCAGCAGCACCCGTTTGCCCGAATGCGCGAGCAGCGCGGCGAGGTTCACGGTCAGGAAGCTCTTGCCGATGCCCGGCGTCGGGCCGGTCAGCACGATCACGTGGTTCTTCGCGTCCATCAGCGCGAACTGCATCGCGGTGCGCAGGCTGCGCAGGCTTTCGACGCTCAGATCCTTGGGCCGCACGCAAGCGAGGATCGGCCGCACCCCGTTGCCGCTCTTGTCGGCGCTCGCGTCGAGCTTCGCCTGCTCCGCGCTGAGCGGCACGAGGCCGTAGAGCGGCAGGTTGAACGCGCGCTCGATGCGCTCCGGATCCTCGATGCCGTGGAACAGGTTGCGGCGCAGGAACACCACGCCCGTGCCGAGAATCAGCCCGAGAATCACGGCCGCCGACAGGATCAGCACCTTCTTCGGCTTGACCGGCGCACCGGGGCGCAGCGCCGCGTCGACCAGCCGGATGTTGCCGCCCGTCCCCGCCTTCTGCACCGACAGCTCCTGCACGCGGTTCAGCAGCAGCACATAGATGTCCTCGGCGACCTTCGCGTTGCGCTGCAGCGCGACGGCCTTCACCTCGGTCGCGGGCAGGCTGCGAAAACGCTCGCTGAACTTGTTCTGTTCCACCTGGAGCTGCGCGAGCTGCTGCTTCGCCGCCTGCACCATCGGATGCGCATCGGTGAAGCGCTGCGCGAGCGACGCGAGCTGCAGGCGCTGCGCGGCGATCTGCTGCTCGTACTGGACGCTGCCCTCGAGATACACCTTCGCCTCGTCGCTCGCGTCGATCGACCCCGACGTGCGCTGATACTCGGTCAGCGCCGCCTCGGCGCGCTCGAGATCCGACTTCAGGCGCGGCTCCTCGCTCTTCAGAAAGTCGAGCATCTTGCTCGCCTCCGCCTGTTTGCTGGTCACATGCTGGTGCAGGTACGACTGCGCGAGCGCATTGGCGATCAGCGCGGTCTGGTCCGGGTCCTTGCCCTCGAGCGAGATCTGGATCACGCCTGTCTGCTTGCCCTGCTCCGTCACCTGGATCGCCGATTGGAAGCCGGTGATCGCATCCAGATCGTTCTGCCGGACCACCGTGAACCGGGTGCCCGGCCGCGCGACCAGCTTGTCGACGGTGAGAGTCACGCCGCCGCCCTGCTCGCTCTCGCCGACCTTGCCGCGCAGCAGCAGCGCGCCGTCGTCGTCGGCGAGCGTGTAGTCGCCCGCCGCGCCGGCCGTCAGGATCAGCGGCCGGCCTTCGAGCGCGGGCGTCACCTCGATCGTGTCGACGCTCGCCAGCTCCCCGCCCCACGCGTACGAGCCCATGCCGAGCCACGGCTTCGCGGGCCGCCCGGGCGTGGCGATCCGCGCGGCGATGCTGCCGAGCAGCGGGAACGCCTTCGGCGTCACCGAGAAGTTGAGCTTGCACTGTTCGACCACCGGCCCGACCACGCCGCGGCTCTTGATGATCTCGATCTCCGCGTCGGTCGCGGGGGTCGGCGGGCCGCTGCTGATCACCGCGCCGGTCTGCGTCTGCGTGAGCGCCTGCGACGTGTTGTCGCCCGCCTCGACCCGCACGTGCGCATCGGCCGAGTACACCGGCTTCGCGACATAGCAATACAGCGCCGCCAGCGCGACCACCGTGAGCGCGATGCCGAGCAGCAGCCAGATATCGTCGAGGATCACCTGGATCAGCTGGCCGAGGACGACGTCCTCCTCCTCGGTCTTGGCCGCCAGATCCGCGTACGGATGTTTCGCTTGGGTATTCACCATGCATTCCCGCTTGAGGTTGAGGCGGGCCGGACGAACCGGCCCGGGACCGATCAGCGCGTGATCTGTTTCATGTAGTAGATCGACTGGATCGTCGGAAACACCTGTTGGAGAATCCGGTTGAATTGCACCGACGCGGCGGTGCCGACATACACCACGTCGAGCGGCTTCAGCTGGAAGCGGCTCGACAGCATCAATGCGTCGGGCTGCGTCATGTCGAGACGAAAGATGTCGGGCGTGTCCGGCTTGTCCTGCAGGTCGCGCAGCACGTAGATCTGGCGCGGGTTCGCGTCGGTGTCGAGAATCCCGCCGCCCGCGGTCAGCGCGTCGGCGATCGTCAGCCGGCCCTTCAGCATCGGCACCGTCGCGGGCGTCTTCACCTCGCCCATCACGAATACGCGGCTGTCGCTGCGGTCGGGCACGTTGACGATGTCGCCCGCCTGCAGCATCACGTTCTGCGAGATCTCGCCGCGATCGAGCACGCCGTTCGCGTCGAGCTGGTAGAAGCGGCCGTCGCGCGTGAGCCGCACGCGCTGCAGATCCGCTTCCGTCGTCGAGCCGCCCGAGCGCGTGATCGCATCGACGAGCCGCAGCGGCACGTCGGTGATCGCCAGCGGACCGGGCGTGCGAACCTCGCCCGTCACCTGCACTTTCTGGCTGCGGTACGACAGCACGCGCACGTCGATCTGCGGATTCTTCACGTAGCGCGAAAGCTTCGCCGCCAGTTCGTCGCGTACCTCCTCGACCGTCTTGCCCACGGCGCGCATGCGCCCCACGAACGGGAAGAAGATCGTGCCGTCGGCATTCACCGTCTGCCCGTAGGGATCGGCCTGGCCCGGCAGCGCGTTGGTGTACGGCTGCTGCAGCGCGCCCGCGACGGTCTGCGTGGTGTTGCCGCCGCTGGAGAACGACTGGCCCTGCGGCGTGGTCAGCTCGGGATGATCCCAGACCGTCACGCCGAGAATGTCCTGCGGCGCGATCCGATACAGGTACTGCGACGCGTCGGCGAAGCGGTCGGCGGGCAGCGGCCGCGCGGCGCGCTGGGCATCGGCCTGCGCGACGATCAGCTTCGCGTCGATCAGGCGCACCTGATAGTTCGCGCTCGGCGTCGCGTCGTCGTCGTGCAGGCGCGACGTATCGAGATGATTGCCGGGCGCCGTCGAGCAGGCCGACAGCAGCGCGGTCAGGGTAGCGGCGGCGGCCCACGGGACCAGTGTGCGAGTCAGCATATCTTGTGCAGCCATCCTTGAACCAGTCGTTCGATCAATGCATAGCTTTCGCGGTAATCGGCTTCGAGGCCGCCGTGCGGATCGGCGATCTCGGCGTCCTCCCATTTGCCGAGCAGATGCACCTTGCCGCGCGCGTACGGGTCGAGCGCCTCGACCGCCGCGATCTGTCCGCGCTCGCTGACGAGCACCAGATCGGCGTCGCGCACGATGCCCCGGCTCAGGCGGCGCGAGCGGTGCGTCGACGCGTCGACGCCGCGTTCCGCGAGCAGCCGCGACATCACCGGATCGATGTCGTCGCCTTCGTTCGCGTCGATGCCGGCGGAATGGAACGCGCGGGCGGTCTGCGCGCCGCGCGGCGCCAGCGCCCTGAACAGCAGCTCGGCGGCCGGGCTGCGGCAGACGTTCGCATGACAGACGATGAGAATGTTCCTGAACATGAGCGCGCCGCCGTCAGGCCGTCGTGCGCGCGGCGGACGCGATGCGCGGCGCGGCGTGCGGCCGCGCATCCGGCCGGCCGATCGCGTGGTACTCGACGCCCAGCTCGCGCATCGCGAGCGGTTCGTACAGGTTGCGGCCGTCGAAGATCACCGGGGTCTTCCAGCGCGCGCCGAGCACCGCGAAATCGGGGCTCTTGAACGCCTTCCATTCGGTGACGATCACGAGCGCGTCGGCGTCCTGCGCGGCCTGCGCCTCGTCGTCGACGAACGCGAGCCGCGCGAGCCGCTCGGGGTGAGCGTGCAGATCGAGCGCGAGCACGCGCTGCGCTTCGGCACGCGCCACCGGATCGTAGGCGGCGACCCGCGCGCCGCGTTCGAGCAGTTCGGCGATCAGCGCGCGGCTCGGCGCCTCGCGCATGTCGTCGGTGTTCGGCTTGAACGCGAGCCCCCACACGCCGAACCTGCGGCCGGTCAGGTCGTCGCCGAAGCGCGCGACGATCTTGCCCGCGAGCACCTGCTTCTGCGCGGCGTTGACCGCCGACACCGCCTGCAGGATCCGCAGCGGCTGGTCGTGCGCGTGAGCCGTGCGGATCAGCGCCTCGACGTCCTTCGGGAAACACGACCCGCCGTAGCCGCAGCCCGCGTACAGGAAGTGATAGCCGATGCGCGGATCGGAGCCGATGCCGCGCCGCACCGCCTCGATGTCCGCGCCGAAGCGGTCGGCGAGATTCGCCAGCTCGTTCATGAAGGAGATCCGCGTCGCCAGCATCGCGTTCGCCGCGTACTTGGTGAACTCGGCGGAGCGCACGTCCATGTAGAGCGTGCGCTCGTGATTGCGGTTGAACGGCGCGTAGAGCTTCTTCATCAGCTCGCGCGCCTTTTCGCCGGGCACGTCGTCGTCGCAGCCGATCACGATGCGGTCCGGCCGGGTGAAATCGTCGATCGCCGCGCCTTCCTTCAGGAACTCCGGGTTCGACACGACCGAGAACATCGCGTCCTCGCCGCGCGCGCGCAGTTCGTCCGCGATCGCCGCCCGCACCCGCTCGGCGGTGCCCACCGGCACCGTCGACTTGTCGACGATCACCTTGAACGACGTCATGTGGCGGCCGATGTTGCGCGCGGCCGCCAGCACGTACTGCAGATCGGCGGAGCCGTCCTCGTCGGGCGGCGTGCCGACCGCGATGAACTGCACCTCGCCGTGCGCGACCGCCGCCTCGGCGTCGGTCGAGAACTGCAGCCGCCCCGCCGCGCGATTGCGCGCGATCAGCTCGCGCAGGCCCGGCTCGTGGATCGGCACGCCGCCGCCGTCGAGGATGTCGATCTTCGCCCGATCGACGTCGAGACAGAACACGTCGTGCCCGATGTCCGCCAGGCACGCGCCCGTCACGAGCCCCACGTAACCGCTGCCGATGATAGTCAGATTCATGTGTCGGACCTCTTGCCCGGTGAGTTGAAAGCCGCGTCGCCGCGCTCAGTACGCATTGCTGCCGGAAAACCCCTTCCACAACGTCAGCGCGACGATCTTGATGTCGAGCCAGAACGACCAGTTCTGCATGTAGTACAGATCGAGCTTCACGCGGCCCATCATCTTCTCGATGCGGTCGGTCTCGCCGCGAAAGCCGTTGATCTGCGCCCAGCCGGTGATGCCCGGCTTGATCCGGTAGCGGAACATGTAGCCCTTCACCAGATCCTTGTAGATGTCGTCGTGCTCGAGCGCGTGCGGGCGCGGCCCCACCACCGACATCTCGCCCTTCAGCACGTTGATGAACTGCGGCAGCTCGTCGAGGCTCGTGCGGCGCAGGAAGCGCCCGACCGGCGTCACGCGCGTGTCGTTCTTCTTCGCCTGCGTCACCCGGCCGGCGGCCTCGTGATGCACCTTCATCGAGCGGAACTTGTAGATCTCGAACTCGTTGCCGTCGATGCCCTTGCGCTTCTGCCGGAACAGCACCGGGCCGGGCGAGCTCAGCTTGATCAGCGCCGCGATCGCGAGCATCACGGGCGACAGCATCGCGAGCGCGGTCAGCGCGAACATCCGGTCGAACACGAACTTCGGCAGGATCCGCACGTCGGTGATCGGCGACGCCGCCAGGTTGATCGCCGGCACGCCGAGCAGCTCGACCACCTCCTGATTGAAGAACGACAGGCTGCGCACGTCGGGAATGAAGCGGATGTTGACGAAATCGTGGCGGAACTCCGTCACGATCCGGTGGATCTGCCGCTCCTCGGAAATCGGCAGCGCGAGCCATAGCTCGCGAATCTCGCGGCCGCGCACCAGCCGCACCAGTTCGGCGAAGCGGCGCTCGACCCGCACCTGCTCCAGCAGGTCGCCCACCGCCGCGCCGCTCTCGTCGTAGATGCACGCGGGGCTGAAGCCCGCTTCCGGACGCGCGCGCATCTGGCCGATCAGGCGCCGCGTCGCGGGCGTGCCGCCGACGATCGCGACCGGCTTGTGATTGAAGCCTTCGCGCCGCAGCCGGCGCAGCACCGCATGCACGCCTGCCTTCGAGGCGAGCAGCAGCCCGATCGTCGCGAGCGCCCAGTAGCCGAGCCACAGGCGCGACAGGTCGCCCGCGTGATGGAAGCTGAAGCTCATCAGGACGCCCGCGCCCTCGACGATCAGCCACGCCGCCGCGACGCGCCACAGCAGGCCGAATACCGGCTTGCCCCGCCACGACTGGTAGATGCCGAACGCGGGAAAGAACACCACGACGAGCATGCAGTTGAACGCCACCATCGTGCGCTGCAGTTCGTCGAGCCAGGCCAGCCGGCCGTCGTGCAGCGCGGCGGCGATCAGCGCGCCCGCCACCGCCACCGCGATATCGATCATCCTCGCCAGCACGCTCAACATGGTCGCTTCCTCGTTAGACGGAGACCCGTGCGCGCCACCCGCCGCCCGGCCGATTCATTGCTGCATGGCGCTATTGAACCGGCAATAAAATTCCTACCGCAAGCGCACAAGTATTTCTAAAAATAATCGGCAAATTTTTCTAATTAATCGATAATTTTTATCGGCATGTTTTGCCGGAACGCCTGCGCGACGATCCGGCGTACGGCGCGGACACCCTACCTGTTTCGACCGCTCATCAAGGCTCGCCGGCCTTTCCTTCATTTATTTTTTAATTTTTTATTCGAACGAAACGGTTTCTTCGCAAACCGTTATTTGCTTCATTCAGGGCGCCCTCATTCAAGCGGACGGACGCGGCCGATCCTTTAATTGTCGATTAACGTCGTGCTACAAATTTGCGCATTGTCCTGTCATCTAGGAGTGCCATCATGAATGCTCCGGCGGCTGTCGCCGACTCCCTGTCCCCGTCGTCGTCCGCCGCGGGCACGCGGCCCGCCGTCCGGCTGGTCGTGCTCGCGGGCGGCTCCGGCACGCGGCTCTGGCCGATGTCGCGCGAGCATCACCCGAAGCAGCTGATCGGACTGCTCGGCAACGACTCGCTGCTGCAATCGACGACGCGCCGCCTCGACGGCTTCGCCGCCGGCTACCCGGTCGCGGACGAACTGCTGGTGGTGTGCGGCGAGGATCACCGCTTCACGACCGCGGAACAGCTGCGGGTCGCGGGCAAGTCCGCGGCGATCCTGCTCGAACCGCTCGGCCGCGACACCGCGCCGGCTCTGACGATCGCCGCGCTGCGCGCGGTCGCGGACGGCGGCGATCCCGTGCTGACGGTGATGCCGGCCGATCACGCGATCGCCGATCTCGCGCACTTCCAGGCCGCGCTCGCGGCCGGCGTGCAGCATGCCGCGCAGGGCCGGATCGCGACGATGGGGATCGTGCCGACCCACGCCGAAACCGCCTACGGCTACCTCCGGGTCGGCGATCCGGCGGGCGACGTGCGCGGCATCGCCGTCCGCCGCCTCGACCGCTTCGTCGAAAAACCGCATCTCGAACTCGCGCAGCAATACGTCGCGTCGGGCGAGTACTGGTGGAACAGCGGCATCTTCATCGTGCGCGCGTCCGTCTGGCTGAAAGCGGTTCGTCATTTCCAGCCGGCGATCCACGATGCGTGCGAACGCGCGGTCGCGCTCGGCCAGGACGACGGCCCGTTCTTCCGGGTCGAGCGCGACAGCTTCGCCGCGTCGCCGGCCAACTCGATCGACTATGCGGTGATGGAGCCGCTCGCGAACCTGCCCGACGTCTGCCAGAGCGTCGTCGTGCCGCTCGACGCGGGCTGGTCCGACGTCGGCTCGTGGGATGCGCTCTGGCAAATATCGGAGAAGGACGAGGCCGGCAACGTGGCGCGCGGGCGCGTGATGTTCGAGGGCGCGGCGTCGACCTTCGCGCATTCGGAAGGACGCCTGATCGCCTGCGTCGGCACCCGGGATCTGGTGGTGGTCGAAACGCCCGACGCGGTGCTGGTCGCCGACAAGGCGCACGTGCAGGACGTGAAGAAGATCGTCGGCCGCCTCAAGAGCGCCGGCGGCCCGGAAGCGTCCGACCATCGCAAGGTACACCGGCCCTGGGGCCACTACGACTCGGTCGACGCGGGCGAGCGCTTCCAGGTGAAGCGCATCGTCGTGAAGCCGGGCGCGAGGCTGTCGTTGCAGATGCATCACCATCGGGCCGAGCACTGGATCGTCGTGCGCGGAACCGCCCGCATCACGCGCGGCGACGAAACCTTCCTGCTGTCGGAAAACGAATCGACCTATATCCCGCTCGGGGTCTCGCACCGGCTCGACAACCCCGGCAAGATGCCGCTCGAACTGATCGAGGTGCAGTCGGGCGCCTACCTCGGCGAAGACGACATCGTGCGTTTCGACGATACCTACGGACGCCGCTGAGCGGCCCTCGGCCCGCCCGGCCGCATGCCGCGCCGGCGGCGGCGCGGGCAGGGCCGCCGGGCCGGATCACCCGACCCGATACGCGTATTCGTGGTGTTCAGCGTTCGTCTGCGGCCCGTCGCCGCGGGCGTCCGCCAGCGCCACGTGACGTTCCGGCGCGAAGCGCTTGATCCCGCCGCCCTCTCCCGCCGACAGCGCCGCGAGCCCCGCCAGGGTCGGCACGTCGGCGACCGCGTCGGCCTGCGGCCTGACCGGCCCCGCCACGGCCTGGTCGCTCGCGCCATGCCGATCGATCCACTGCCGCGCCCATTCGAGCGCGTATTGCTCGGCCGCCTCGGCATCGGTGAAGCGCGGGCCGATCAGGCCTGAGCGTTCGACGCGCCGGTCGTCCTGCGTAATCTCCGCCCAGGCGCGATACATCAGGTTCTGCACCGGCTGCGCGATGCCGCACAGCGTGTAGCCGCGATAGGTTTCGGTCTGCGGCGAGATCGTCGCGAAGCTGACCGATGCGGCATGCGCCTTCGCATGGCGTTCGTCCGGCGCGGGCGCGCCGGGCACCGCGAAGCCGTGCCGGGCGTAGGTGTCGTCCCGCACCGTATCGTCGACCCGGTGCACGCGCGCGCCGAAGCCGGCATCGCCGCACCAGCCGTGCTCGTGCGCGGAAGGCAGCTGCCACGATTCCGGGTTTTGCCAGAACACCCCGCGCAAGCGGTCGCAATCGGCCGCCGGTTCGGCGCGGCGGACCGGCGCGGCAGGCTCGGGCGGCGGCGGGATGTAGGCGAACGATCGTCCGCTCTGCTCCATCAGCAGCCGGATCATGTCGCCGAGCGTGCCGCTCGCCAGCCACTCCTCGAAACGCCGCCGGCAGGTCGGCCCCGACGGGTAGCGGCCCGGCAGCTTCGACCAGGGCTCGCCGGTGGTCAGAATCCACAGCACCGCATTGGCGACGACGCGGTTCTCGGCACGCGGCCGGCCGCGGCGATTCAGGCGGATCGGCTCATCGGCGATCAGTGTCGAAAGACGAATCCACTCTTCATCGTTTAGCTCATCGAAGAACATAGATCTCTCCACGCAGCCAGGCCGGGCTGCGATTGGCTGCGCAGTCGCGGGCAGGCTGCGCCCGCTGCTGCGGCAAGGTTGCACATTGTCGCTAGTTAGCAGTGCATGCCGACGGATTGCGCACAGATCCAGTGCCGCAATTCCCGGCAATGACGCACAAAACCCTGTCTCCCGGGTGAGCGATATTTATTGTGCATGAAGCATACCATCTTGAGGGTTTATCTCAATATGGCAATTCCTTTATGTTACTCACTGAAACAAGATTCCGCCCAATCGAAATCAAGCCGTGTATGCAATTTTGATGGTTTCTTTATTCGATTGGCCGCATAGGCCCGTTAGACGGCCGTCTCAGCCGATCGGAAGACCGTCCGATACCGGTTCCCGGGTATGCTTCGACCCCATGCGGAATCATTTTCCGATACTCGTCATGTATCGGTAAATTCGAGCTAAATTCATTACCGATTATTTAACAATCGGCAATCGAGGCAAGCTCCGGCATTCAAATAACCACTGCATACAATCTCATAAATGATTGAATGCAATGCATGACAGCAATGTGTATGAATGCCGCCGGCGCTTGCGCCGCAGACCTAACGAAGATCGGCGGCGAGCGACGCCGCGACGTCGGCGGGGATCGGCCGGGCGGGGGCCGGATAGTGCGGGTGGTCGCAGCCGATCGACAGTGTCGCGCCGGCTTTCAGTCCGGCTTTCATCGCACCGGTGAATTCGAAGCGGACGAAGTGCACGGCGGAGGTCTTCTCCGCCGTGTCACGCTCGAGATCCTCGTCGGCGATCGCGTAGACGGGCGGCTCGCCGTCCACCACCAGGAACACCCGGTCCTCGATCCCGATCAGCCGCGCGAGCGCCGCGCGCCGTTCCGCTTCGTGCGGATATTCGATCTGCAGCGTCGCCTTCAGGTTGCTCCCGTCCGGCACGAGCGGCAGATAGGCGTCCAGTTCGTCCGCGATCCCGGCGTCGTCGAAGATCTTTTCGATGTGCAGCATCTCCTGGATCTGATAGCGAATCGTCGTCTCGTCCTCGAACAGGAAGCGCAGATGGTCGCCGAGCGAGACCGCGCGGCGCTTCTTGTATTCGATCAGGCGCGCATGCTCCGCCTTGCGCACGCGGGCATAGGCTTCGAGCGTCAGCAGCGAATCGCGGGAAAGCGTCATGGCGTGATTCTCCTCGGCGGGGCCGCGCGGCGGCCGGTCAGATCCCGTAGGCCTTGCGCAGCAGCGTGAGCGGATGGGCCAGCGGCGCGGGCCGCAAGCCGGCTTCGTCGATACCCTGCGCGATGTGGTGGCCGGCGAGCGCGCAATCGGACGACAGGTAGTCGGGGGCGTCCCCCGCCATCGCCTTGGCCACCGGCGCGCCGATCCGCATCGCGTCCGCATGGAAAGCCTTCTTCACGCCGAACGTCCCCGCGTGCCCCGAGCAGCGCTCGACGACGTTCACCTGCGTGCCGGGGACGAGCGACAGCGCGTCGGCGGTCTTGCGGCCGATGTTCTGCACCCGCGCGTGACAGGGCACGTGATACGAAACCGTTCCCAGCGCCGCCTTGAAATCGGTCTTGAGCAGGCCGTCGCGATGCCGCGCGATCACGTACTCGAACGGATCCCAGAACGCGTCGGCGACCGCGCGGACGTCGGCGTCGTCGGGAAACATCAGCGGCAGCTCGCTCTTGTACATCAGCACGCAGCTCGGAATCGCGCCGATCAGCGCGTAGCCGTCGCGCGCGTAACCGGCCAGCACGGGGATGTTGCGCGCCTTCTTCGCCGCGACGCCGTCGAGGTTGCCCTGTTCGAGCAGCGGCATCCCGCAGCAGACTTCGCTCCCGACCAGTTCGTAGGGAATATCGTTGTGCGCGAGGATCGCGAGTAGATCGTGGCCGATGCCCGGCTCGTTGAAGTTCACGTAGCAGGTTGCATAGATCGCGACCTTGCCCGGCGTGCGTTCGCCGTCGCGCAGCGGCGCGATCGGCGAGCGCTGCGCCGCGCCGCGAAACTTCCGCGCGGCGAATTCGGGCAGCCACGCGCGGCGATCCACGCCGAGCGCCGCCTCCAGCGCGCCGCGCGCGGGCGCGGTGCGGTTCACCGCGTTGACCGCCTGCGTGACGACCGGAATGCCGGCCAGATGGCCGAGCGCGTCGGTGTTCGACAGCAGCCTGTCGCGCAGCGCGAGTTCGCCGCGCTTGTAGCGCGCCGCCTTCGCGCGCAGCATCAGATGCGGCACGTCGACGTCCCACGGATGCGGCGGCACGTACGGGCATTTCGTCATGTAGCAGAGATCGCACAGATAGCACTGATCGACGACCTTGCCGAACGACGCCGGATCGACCTCGTGCGCTTCGCCGGTATCCGTCTCGTCGACGAGGTCGAAGAGCGCCGGAAACGCGCCGCACAACGACACGCAGCGCCGGCAGCCGGCGCAGATGTCGAACACGCGCGTCAATTCCCGGTCGATCGCGCCCTGGTCGTAGAACGCCTCCGAGCGCCAGTCGAGCGGGTGCCGGGTCGGGGCCTCCAGACTGCCTTCCTTGTGGGGCATGGCGCAGCTCCATCGGGTTGCGCGCGGCCGCGCCGCGGCCCGCGCCATCGGGGTCCGGCTCGCGGCCGGGCGCCGCGCCGGGCACGGCGGTCCGCCGGGCGGCGGATTCAGTCGACCAGCGCGTCGAGCGCCTTCGTATAGCGGTTCGCGTGACTGCGCTCCGCCTTCGCGAGCGTCTCGAACCAGTTCGAGATCTCGTCGAAACCCTCTTCGCGCGCGGTCTTCGCCATGCCGGGGTACATGTCGGTGTATTCGTGGGTTTCCCCCGCGACGGCCGACTGCAGATTGAGTCGCGACGAACCGAACGGCAAGCCCGTCGCCGGGTCGCCCACCGCCTCCAGGTATTCGAGGTGGCCGTGCGCATGCCCCGTTTCGCCTTCCGCGGTCGAGCGGAACAGCGCGGCGACGTCGTTCTGTCCCTCTACGTCAGCCTTCGCCGCGAAGTACAGGTAACGCCGGTTGGCCTGCGATTCACCGGCAAACGCATCCTTCAGGTTCTGTTCGGTTTTGCTGCCTTTGAGCTGAGCCATCTGTGCCTCCGTGTCTCATGCCGGCGCGCGGCCGCGCCGAGCCGGACGACCGATTGTGGGGAACGATGCGCGCAACGTGCTGCCTGCCGCCCGGCATCGTGCCTTTAAATCTAGGTGGTCGCCCGCGCATTCCCCAATTGGCTTTTTCAATGCAGCCGATAGCCGCCGATGCGGCGGCCGGGGTGCCCCGCGCGGCCGCCGCCGGCCCGGTTCCTTTCGGATCGATCGGGCCGGCCGGACGGCGCGGCCGCTCGCGGCATTCGCTTTCGCGCGGCCGGGCGCGCCGGAGCGGACGGCGTTACCGCGCAGGCGGCACCGGCCAGACGTCGCTGCCCTTTTCTCCGCCGACGGGCTGGCCGTCACCCGGCAATGCCTGCCGGTTCAGCGAGCGGCTGCGGTTGAAGTACTTCTCGAGCAGCGCATCGAGCAATGCGACCGTTTCCACGTCGGGCACGCCGTCATAGCGCGTCGGGCGAAAATGCATCTGGAACGCCGACACCACGTTGACGGTCTGCGCATCGAGCACGCCCGTTTGCGGCGTGTCGTAGCCGTAGGCGAGCAGCTTCGACTGCAGCGCGGCCACGTCGCCGCCATACGGGCGGCTGGTCCGGTAGAACTCGACCGCGCCGGCCTCGGGCCACGCGCCCACCTGATACTGCTCGTAGAGCTTGCGCCACGGGAACAGCGGACCCGGATCGAACTTGCGGCCGGGCGCGACGTCCGAATGCCCGACCACCTTGTGCGGCAGGATCTGGTGACGCTTGACCACGTCGGCCGCGATCGGACCGAACACCGCCAGTTGCGCATCCGAGTACGGATACCAGCGGCGGTTCATCACGGGCAGCGTTTCGTCCGCGGCCGGAAACCCGAGATTGACGATCTCGATGCCGACCGAACTCGCATTGAGCATCCGGTCGCCCTGCCAGTAGCTGATGCCCGCGTGCCACGCCCGCCGCGCTTCCGGCACGAGCTGGTACACCCTGAAGCGCCCCTGGCCGTCGGCCGCGTCGGGCACGAGGTAGTGCGCGCTCACCTGCTTCTGCGGATCGGTGAGCGACGCCAGCGAGTCCGCCAGCGCTTGCGCCGTGTAGTGCAGCACCAGCGTGCGCACCCGCGAATCCTGGTTCGGCGACTGGATCGACGTATCGATGACGTAGCGCGTGCCGCTCGCCGCATCGCTCGACGGCGCGCTCTCCTGCGCCTGCGCCGTCGAGATCACGCCGTCCGCGCCGCCGCACGCGACGAGCGGCAGCGCCAGCACGCCGACCGGCAGCACCGACGAACGCGCCAGAAAATTCCGCCGACGGCCATCGACGGTTCCCGCTTGTTTTTCTTCAACCATGCCCTCTTCCACCCCACTCATGATGTTCGTTCGAGAATCAGCGCGCGGCGCTGAACGGAGACTGCGCACGCAACCCTATGCGCAATAATGTGGAGTCGTCCGAATCAAATGAGTTCCGGCGAACCGCGACGGCGACCGGCCGGGGCGGAACAGGGTTCAGTGGGGAATGCGAAGTCGAACGTCGGCGATCGGCCGGGAGCGGTCATCGCGCTCTATCCATGGAAGGCCGGCTCCAGGCTGAAGGCGCTCGTTCGTCATGCGCCCCGCGCATCGCCCGCCCGACGGGGTTTTGAAGCAATGTGCCGCATGCGCGCCGGATCGCCTGACTGAAGATCGCGGCGAGCAGGGACAAGTCGAACGCGTGGATTTGTGATGCCGCGCCTCATGCTTGACGCCACCATGTGCCGCTCTACACGTCTCACGGCCGGACGATCCGGCTGGAGCGAAACTATGGCTTGGATTGAACGCGGCGGCGGATACAGACAGGAGATTGGCCGAACAACCCGAATCCGGCGCACTAAGATCGATGTGGCATGCGTCGTCTCTCGACGATTCGGCGCGCACCGACCGTTCTTCCAGGGAGCCCCTCTCATGACATCCTGCTGCCCGCTCCGACGTGGCGCGCACGTCGGCACCGTGCCGTTTTCCGCCTCGTCCCCGCCGCGCCGCGGGTTCGCGCTCGTCTGCGCCGCCATGCTGCTGACGGCCGCCGCGACCGCCGCGCACGCGCAACGGAACTTCGCGGCCACGCACCCGCTGCCCACGACGACGGGCGAATTGCGGGTCGGCGTCCAGGTCGACGTCGGGGGCTTCACCCCCGAAGATGCCACGCGCATTCGCGAAACCGGTTTCGAATTCGTGCGACTGGGCGTGTGGACCGACAGCCTCGGATCGAGTGCGTATCAGCAACAGGTCGAGGCCGCGTTCGCCCAGGCGAAAGCCGCGAGCCTCGGCGTGTTGATGACGGTCCGGTCGTTGAATCCGTTCGGCACGCTGCCGGTCGACCCGTCCCTGCGTGCCGCCGTGCTGGAGAGTGCCGGCGCGACGTTCGGGCGCGCGGTCGCGGCGCTGGTCCAGGCGCATGCGAGCCAGTTGCTCGCGGTCGAGATCTGGAACGAGCCGGATCTCGCGAAGTACTGGCCGCCGGGCGACGTGGAGGCGACCCTCCCGCCTTTCATGCAGGCCGCTTGCGCGCAGTGGACGACGCTCGGTCGGCAGGTGCCGGTGCTCGGGCTCGGTTTCGCGCGGCCGCCGTCGAAGGGCTCGGTGCCCGACGCGCTGCTCGCGCAGGTCGTGCAGCGCGCGCCCGGGTGCCTGGGCGGCGTGTCGTATCACGCCTACGGGATGACGGGCCCGCAGATATCCGATGTCAGCGCGGACCTCCACGAGCGCTACCGCTTGCCCGCCGTCATCACCGAATGGGGCGTGCCGTCGATTCCGGCCACGGGCGGCGACGCGGGCCAGGCGGCGCAGGTCGCGTCGTTCCTGTCCGCCGTGCGCGGCACCGGCGCGCCGCTCGTATCGATCTACGAATGGAAGGATTCGCCGAACGGCATCGACCTCGCGCAGCGCAACTACGGGCTCGTGACGGTCGGCGGCATGGCGAAGGCGGCGCTCGGCGCGGCCGGCGCGGAATTGCCGCGCGTCGAGGACCCGGTCGACCCGCCGCCGCAATCATCGGGCGGCGCCACGCCACCCCACCCCTGACCCGGCCGCCGCGCGCGACGGCTGCGCGCGGCCCACAAGCAAGGTCATCGACAGCAGCGCGACGCTGGACAAGTGCCGCGTGTAGCTGCCGAGATCCGGCTCGAACAGCATCGACACCGCGACGTGCCCGATCACGAGACTCGCGAGCACGATGTCCGACGGCCGCCCCGCCGCGTCGCGCGTCCGGCGCAGCGCCCGCAGCGCGGGCGCGACGGCGAGCACGACGAACACCTGCATCACGACCTCCTTCGGTCCCGGCGAAAACAGCGGCGCGAGATTGAGCTTGCCGATCGCATACAGATAGTCGGCGACGAATCCATGGAGCGACGACGGATCGACCGGGTTGTAGAAGCTCGTGCGCGCGCCGAACGGCGATCCGTACACCAGATAGTCGACCGCCATGTCGCGCGGATGCAGCAGCGCGTAGTAGACCCCGCCCGGCAGCAACGCGAAGCCCGACGCGGCGGCCGCGCCCAGCACCAGCCGGCCGCGCGTCGACAGGTAGTGGAACGCCGCGCAGGCGAGCGCGATGACCGCGATCAGGGCGAAGTAGCTGCGGATGAGCCCCGCATACAGGCCGTAGAGCCCGAGCATCGCGACAAGCGTGCCGCGTACGCCGTGGCGGCGCGCGGCGACCGCGACGAGCAGCGAGATCAGCACGACGAGCGTGTCCTTGCTGGCCACGAACAGATTGAAGAACACGCATGGCGCGGACAGCACGAACGCCGCCGCCATCCACCCGAAGCGGTTCGCCGAACGCAGCATCGCCCAGATGAACCACGCGCCGATGCCCGCGATCAACAGGTCGACGCCGCCGCCGAACCATCCATAGAGCTTGCCGACGGCGTCGAACGAGGTGTCCGCGAAGGTGTCGGCACCGCCCATCTGCGCCTGGATCTTCTCGGCGTCGCGAAAGATGAACTCGGGCAGCAGCGCGCCCGCGCTGCGATACAGCACCAGATAGCCGAGCACATAGCCGGCCGCGACGACGCGCACCACGCCTCGGCTGAGTCGCCGCCCCCCCGGCGGGCCGTCATAGCGCATGGCGGTTCGCCTCCGCGGGCGGCGCGAAGCGTCCGGTCCGGCCGCCCGCGCCCGCCCGGACGAGCAGCCCGCCGAAACCCGCGGCGAGCAGCACGCTGACGAACAGGTGACCGCAGGCCGCGCCGAGCGCGCCGTGCGCGCGAATCGCATAACCGATGACGGGCAGGCTGCCCGCCGCGAAGAGCGCGGTGGCGAGCGCGAACGCGCGGCCTGCCCGCAACGCGATCGCGGCGGCCCACAGCAGATCGATCACGCCGCGCAGCACGAACGACAGCAGCAGGATCGCGAGCAACTGCGTGCCGGCCGCGTCGATCGGTTCGCGCGCCATCCGGAACAGCGGGCCGCGCACCGCGAGAATCGCGGCCGACAGCAGCAGCGTCGCCCCGAGCGACGCGAGCAGCGCGCGCCGCAGCGTGGGCGGGAACGCGTGCGGCGCGGTCGCGGCGGCACGGGTGAGCGCGGGGCCGGCCGTCGATGCGATCGCCGCGAAGGCGATCGTCTGGATCGCATTCGCGATCGACCACGCGAACACGTAGCGCCCGAGCGCATCCGCGTCGACGAGCCGCGAGGCGATCAGCCGCTCCGCGTATTGCAGACCGGAGAGCAGCGCCGCGCCGACATAGAACGACAGGCCGTCTCGCCAGAGCCCAAGCATGTCGGCGGGGCCGTCCGCGCGGGCGGACGCCGGGCGCAGGCCGGCCGCCGACGCGGCGATCACGCGCCACGCCCAGCCGATCACGGCGACGTTGACCGCGATCCACAGCCATAAAACGGTATCGAGCCGGACGATCGCGCCCGACGCGAGGCCGGCGATCGCGAGCGCCGGCCACGCGCCGGTGCGCGCGAACAGCATCAGCGATGCGGTGCGGGCACGATGCAGGGAGAACACGTAAGTGTTGCACTCGAATGCATAGTGCTCGGCGATCGCGACCGCGACGATCGTGAGCCCGATGGCGGCGCGCGCCTCGTGTGCGTCCGGCAGCAAGTGCGTGCGCGTCAGCAGCAGCGCGCCCGCGCCGAGCAGCAGATACGCGAGCGCATAGACGAACCCGACCGCGCGTGCGTCACGGATTGCCCGGCGCGGCGCGGGCAGCGCAAGCCGACGGTTCAGTTCCGCACTGAAACCAAGGCCCAGGACTTTGGCGCTAATCACCGAGACCGCGATCGCGATCCCGTAATCGGCGACCGCCGCGAATCCGAGCACGCGCGCGATCACGATCGTCAGCGCGAATTTCGCGCCGAGCGCGGCGATCCGCAACGCGATGCGCATCAACATGACGCAGTCTCCGCCGCATCGCGCAGCGCCGCGACGAGACGCGCGCGCTCGACCCGCAGCACGTCGGCTCGGCTCGTCGCCGCGTCCCAGAAGCGCAATGCGGCGCGCGGCGCGTACAGATGGTCGGCGACGGCATCGGCATCGAAATCGGCCGCGTTGACGACCCAGTCGTCGAGGCCCAGGTCCGTGTACGCGCCGAATCCCTTGCGTTCGTAGCTGAGATGGAACGCGGGCACGCCGGCGAGGATCGATTCGAGCGCGCCGTGCAGTCGCACCGAGACGACGAAATCGGGCGGATCGTCGGCGAGCACCTGGCGCAGGGACGGCAACGGTCGAGCGACGCCGAGCCGACGGTAGAACGCCGCGTCGTCGTTGCCGCGCCCCGTGCTTTGCACCGCGAGCGTGAGCCGGCTGCGGGCCTCGAGACGCGCGATCAGACGATCGATCGCGCGCCGGTAGCGGCTGCGCTGCGCGCGGCTCCAGCTCGGCGCGTCGCGCAGGACCAGCGCGACGTGCCGCACCGGCGCGTCGGCGCTCGGCGCGGCGGCCGGGCTCGGCCGCCGCATGCCGAACGCGAGCGCCGCGAGGTCGGGGGCGCGGCGCGTGTTCCGATTGACGCTCAGCATCGCGAGCGAACGGTCGTCGCGCACGAATACGACCGTGCATGCGCCGAGCAGCGAGACGACGCGGTTGCGCCACGCGCGCGACATGAACGGCAGACCGGCGCGCGCGGGTCCGATGCTTTGCGGCAGATACACCGCGGGCTTGCCCGACACGCGCGCGGCGCGCAGCTGCAACAGATGGCCGGCTTCGAGCCGCAGCGCTTCGGCGAGCGTGCGAGCGCGCAGGTAGCCGCCGCCGACGCCGACGATCAGATTCGCGTCGGCGAGCACCGGCGCGAGCGCGGCGGGCCCGCGCGGCGACAGCCAGCCGCGCGCGACGGCCGCGAGGCGGCGCGCGACACCGTGCTGCGCGAGCACGGGCGCGCCGAGCGTGCGCCCGGCGTCGGCGAACGAGTCGGGATCGGCGGCGACGATGGTGGTGCGCACACCGTCGCCGAATGCTTCGCGCAGCAGTTCGATGGACAGATCGACGAGCAGTCCGTCGCCCGAGTTGCGACGGCTGTACGCGTGCAGCAGGACGACATGGAGAGGGCGTGTCATGAGCAGGTTCCGAAGACGGTTTCGTGATAGACGTTCAGCGTGCGGCGCACCATGCGCGCGGCGCTGAACCGTTCGATCGCGCGGTCGCAGTTGGCGCCGAGGCCGGCGAGCGCGCGCCGGTCGTCGTACAGCCGCCCGATCGCGGCGGCGAGCGGTTCGGCCGTCTCCTCGTTCGCGACGACGATGCCGATCCGCTCGGACGCGACCAGCTCCTCGGCGCCCGCGACGCGGGTGGTGACGATCGGCAGGCGCGCGGCCATCGCTTCCAGATACACATACGGGAAGCCCTCGTAGCGGCTCGGCAGCACGAACAGATCGAACGCGTTGAAGTAGCGGCGCGCGTCGGCGATCTCGCCGAGCGGCCGGACGTTCGGCGGATACGCACCGCGCGGACGGGCGGCGGCGGCCTCGAGATCGCCGCTGCCGATCACGGCGATCTCGATCGCGTCGCCGTAGCGCTCGGCAAGCCGGTCGGCTGCGCTCATCAGGCGATCGAGACCCTTCTGGAACGAGAAGCGCCCGACGAAGCCGACCGTGAAGCCTTCCGGCGCGAGACCGAGCGCTTCGCGCGCGGCGGCGCGCGGCAGGCGCGGGAAATCGGGCACGCCGTTGTGGATCACGGTCGTGAGGCCGAGTGGCAGTTTGAGTGCGTGACGCGCGTGATGCGCCTCGTCAATCGATACCGCGATCAGCCGGTCGGTCAGCCACTTGCCGAGCAGGCGCTCGATCGCGCCGTAGAAGAGGCGCTGCGCGCGCGTCAGATGCGGGTTCAGCGTATACAGCGCATGCGGCGTATAGACGTGCCGCCACGATCCGCGGCACGCGCGGGCGAGCGCGCCCGCCTTCGAGCTGTGACTGTGCACGACGTCCGGCGCGATGCGCGCCAGATGCCGGGACAGGTGCGCGAACGCGCGGGTGTCCCGCCACGACACTGCGCGCCCCATCGGCACGCGCGCGAACGACGCGCAGCGCTCGACCGTGCGTGGCGTCAGGATCTGCGCATCGAAGCGATTGCCGGCGGGGGCGATCAAGTGGATCTCGACGCCGGCGTCGGCGAGCCCGTCGATCAAGTCGGCGACGTGAACGCCGACGCCGCCGCCCGCCGCCTCGACGACGAGCGCGACGCTCAGCGGGCGCCGCGCGCGCGCCTCGTCGCGCGAACCGGGTAATGGAACAGGTGTCGAAACGGCGGCGTGCTGCGAGACTTCCTTCTGCGGCGTGGTCATGGTCTTCTCCATCGAGCGGCGGCTTGCAATGCGCGCCGTACCCACCCGGGGCGGGACGGCGCGTCGTAGTCGTATCGGATGTAGCGGTAGCTGCCGTATTTGCCGCCATAGCAGCCCAGGTGCGGCGCGAGTCCGTTGAGCACCGCGCCGGCGGACGTGACGCCGCCGTGGCGCAACCGCTTCAGCGTCTCGCGCAGATCGCCGATGCGGGTCTGTCCGGCGCGCACGATCATCAGCACGACGGGCGCGTGGCGGCCGATCACGGTCGCGTCCGCCGCGGCGAGCACGGGCGGCGCGTCGATCAGCACGTAGTCGTAGCGGGCGCGCAGCGTATCGAGCAGCGGGCCGAGACGCGCGCCGAACAGCAGCGCATCGGGATTCGCGGGCAGCGCACCGGTGGTCAGCAAGTCGACGCGCGGTGCCACCTCGGAGCGCAGCACGGCGTCGACCGGCATCGCGCCGTCGAGCACCTCCGCCAATCCGGGCTGGCGCGCCAAGCCGAAATACTGATTCAGATGGCCGCGCCGCAGGTCGGCGTCGACCACGGCGACGCGGTGGCCGCTGCCGCCGAGCACGGCGGCGAGATTGGCGATCACGAACGACTTGCCCGCGCCCGGCTCGGCACTCGTCACGAGCAGCGCATTGCGGCTCGCGCCCGGCTGCGCGAAGCGCAGCGCGGTACGCAGGCTGCGCAGGCTCTCGACCGCGGGATCGCCGGGGGCGTCGACGGCGAGCAGGTGCCGCCCCCCCGCGAACGCGGTGATTTGGCGATGCAGCGCGCGTTGCGCGGCGGCGGCGGGCACGACCGCGTAGACGTCGAGAGACAGCGCGCGCTCGATCTCGTCCGGGCTCGCGACGCCGCCGAACAGCAGATCGCGCACGAACGCGAGCGCGATGCCGAGCACGCAGCCGGCGAGCGTTCCGCCCGCCATCAGAACGAGCTTGTTCGGCTTGACGGGATCGTCGGGCACCACCGGAAAATCGACGATCCGCACGTTGCCGACTTGCCCTGCCTTGACGAGTTGCAGCTGCTGCACGTTGTTGAGCAACGCCGTGTAGAGATCGGTATGAACGCGCACGTCGAGCGTGAGCCGCGCGACGTCCTGCTGGAGATTCGGCAGGCGCTTGATCTGGCGCTCGATGTCCGCCTGCTCCGCGCGCAGCGCGCCGATCTGGCGATCGAGCGCGACGAGGCTCGGGTGGCGCGGATTGAAGCGCATCGTCAGTTCGTCGCGCTTCTGCTGCAGCAGCAGAAGCTGCGTGCGCGCCTGCGCGTCCTGTTGCAGGCTGAGACGGGCCTCCTCGGGCAGGTCGATGGTGCCGTTCTGGTTGCGCATCGCGGTAAAGCGCGCCTCGGCATCCTGCAACTGCCGTTTCATCGACGGCAGTTGCCGTTCGAGGAACGCGAGCGATTGCGCGGCGTCGGCGGACTTGCGCGCGACGTTCTGCGCCGCGTACTGGCGGCCGATTTCGCCGAGCAGGCGTTCGACGCGGCCGGGATCGTCGCCCGCCAGCGTCGCGATGACGACGCCCGATTGCTTCACGCGTTCCTGGACGGTCAATGCGTCCTGCACGTCGCCGATGGTCTGGCTGCGCGACTGGCGCACCAGTCTGAAGCGCGTGCCGGGCGGCGCCTGGAATCCGGCGACGTCGAGCGTGAGCGGGCCGTACGCCGACGCGACGGTCGCCGGCGCGCCGACGCGGCCTTGCACCGGCGCGTCGACGCCGGGGCCGCTCAGCAGCCAGACGCCCGGGGCCGGCGTCGTCAGCGTGAAGCGCTCGCCTTCCAGCGCGGCGGGCACGTCGAAGCGCGCGATGTCCGCGCTTTCGGCGCCCCACGCATAGCCCCCGAAGCCGGTGATCCAGGCGGGCGGCGCCCCGCCGAAAAACCGCGACAGCGGCGCGCCGATCAACGGAAAGCGCTTGGGTCGCGCGTCGACGAAGTAGCGGACGCGATCCACCGAGCGCGTCACGACGAGCCGCGACGCGACGATCTGCGCTTCCGCGGCGGCGGACGATTTCACGTCGAAGAGCGCCGACACGTCCGCGACCAGATTGTTGGCGGCCGCGCCCTCGGGGCCGCTCTCGACCTGGATCATCATGTCGGCCTGATAGCGGGGCGGCAACAGGAACGCGCCGAGCGCGCCGAACAACAGGCCGGCGAAGGTGGCCGCGACGATCCAGCAGCGCTGGGCGAGCAAGATGTCCAGCACGCCGACGAGATCGAGTTCGGCGCGTTGATCGTCGGGAAAATCTGCGGCAGTGGACATGGCGATAACGAGTGGTTGGGCCGTCGCGGACGGCGGAACGGAACACGGGGTTTCAATGCCCGGGCGGGGCGGCGGCCGCGTCGATCCGGTCGCGCCAGTGCGTGACGCAGCGTTCGAGGTGGTCCAGGCAAGCGGCGAACGTCTCGGGCGAGCCGCCGTACGGATCGGCGACGTCGGGCGGGCCGACGCCGGGCGCGGCGAGATTGAACACGCGGCCGCGCGTGAACGGATAACGCGCCTCGATGCGGCGGCGCTGCGCGGTTTCCATCACGAGGATCAGGTCGGCCCGCGCGCAGGCGAGGACGGTCAGCGCCTGCGCGCGATGCGCGGAGAGATCGAGTCCGCGAACGCGGGCCGCGTCGCGCGCGCGCCGCGCGGCGGGCTCGCCGACCCGCGCGTCGATGCCGGCCGAACGGATCGTCACGCGCGGCAGCGCGCGTCGCAGCAGCGCCTCGGCGAGCGGGCTGCGGCAGAGATTCGCGTGGCAGACGACGAGGACCGAACCGATCACCACCAGCCTCCCTTCGCGGCGTTCTGCACGTTGTAGGCGGCCGTCGTGCCGCCGAGCAGCTGCGCGATCACGCGGTTCCAGCGCACGATGCCGGGCGCGTCGACATAGACGACGTCGTCGGGCCTCAGTTCGATCTGCTGTGCGAGCGCGAGGCCCTGCGGCGATTTCGCGTTCAGGTGATACACCTGGGCATCGATCGGGCGACCGGGCGCGAGCGGATCGCGGCGCGCGGCGCGCAGTTCCCGGACATTCTCGGGAGGGCGCACCAGATAGATCTGCGACGGATCGCTCGTCTCCTGGCTGGGTTGCGCCATGCCGAGCGCCTGCGACAGCGTGAGGCGGCCGTCGGAGCGGAACTTGACCGCGCCGGGACGCTGCACCTCGCCGAGCACGAATACGTTGAAGTCGCTCTGCGGCGGCACGCGCAGCACGTCGCCGTCGAGGAGCGGGACGCGGCTCGCGTCCAGTCCACGCGCCGTGTATTCCGGCAGGCAGACGCCGTAGCGGCGGCCGGCGCGCAGCAGCGTCATGCGGCTCGCGTCGCCGGTGCCGAGCACGCCGTCCGCCTCGTGCAGCGCCTGCGCGAGCGTCATCGGCACGTCGGTGATGGGTTTCACGCCGGGCGAACGCACTTCGCCGTTCACGTACACCTTCTTGCTGCGGTAGCCGATCACGCGCAGCGAGATCTGCGGATCGTGGATGTACGGCTCGAGCGCGGCCTCGAGCCGCTGCTGCGCCTCGATCTCGGTCATGCCGCCGACCCGGAAACGCTTCACGTACGGAAACTGCAGCAGACCGTTCTCGCTGACGACGTAGCCCGGCAGCCGCTGGCTCGCGAGGCCGACGCTCTGCGGCTGCGCGCCGCCCGTCGAGCCGATGTCGTAGGTCAGATTGGGCATCACCAGTTCGGGGTGATCCCAGACGATGACGGAAAGCACGTCGGCCGGGCCGATCCGGTAAGGCTCGCCCGTGCCCGCGAGCGCGTCGGTCTCGCAACGTTTCGCGAGCGCCTGTTCATTGAGCGCGTCGAGTTGCGCGAGATTCGACGGAGCGAGTTCGGTGACCGCGATCGGCGGACCGGGCAGCGCGCGCGCATCGAACTTCATGCCGGGCGCGAGCACGCAGCCGGACAGCCAGGACAGCAACGACAGAAAGGCGCACCCGCGTGCAAGCCCGGGAAATGGAAACAGCATCGTCGATTCGAATGAGAGTAGGAAAGACCGCTACGCCGGCCGCGCCCGGCGTCCGCGGCGCGAGCCGGCCGAAGGGGCCGCGCACGGCGCGCGGCCGGATCAGTGAGCGTTGGCGCCCCTGAACCCTTTCAGGACGGTGAGCAGTACGATCTTCAGGTCGAACCAGAAGGTCCGGTTGCGAATGTAGTAAAGATCGAACGCGACGCGGTCCGCCATGTGCTCGACGCGTCCCGTTTCGCCGCGCAGGCCGTTGACCTGGGCCCAGCCGGTGATGCCCGGCTTGATCCGGTAGCGGTACATGTAGTGCTTGACGAGGTTCTTGTAGAACTCGTCGTGCTCGGTCGCGTGCGGACGCGGCCCGACGACCGACATCTCGCCGCGCAACACGTTGAGGAACTGCGGCAGTTCGTCGAGACTCGTGCGGCGCAGGAACGCACCGATCCGGGTGACGCGCGGATCGTGCCGCGTCGCCTGCGTGATCTGGCCGGCCTTCTCGCGATGCACGATCATCGAGCGGAACTTGTAGATCGTGAAGATCGCGCCGTCGGCGCCCATGCGGCGCTGGCGAAACAGGACAGGGCCGGAGGACGACAGCTTCACGGCGATCGCGATCGTGGCCAGCGCCGGCGCGAGCCCGATCAGCACGAGCGCGGCGAACATGCGGTCGAAGATCGCCTTCGGCACGATCTGCAGGCGGTTGACGGGCGAGGTCACGATATTGATCGCCGGCACGCCGAGCAGGTCGACGGCGCCGGCGTCGCCGAACGCGAGGTGGCCGAGGTCGGGGAAGAAACGGATGTTGACGAAATCGTGCTGGAAGGTCTCGACGAACCATTCGATGGGCTGCGCCTCGCCGGGCCGCCCGACGATCCAGACTTCCGACACCCGTTCGCGCCGCACTGCGAGGACGAACTCGTCGAGCCGGCGGGTGACGGGCACGCCGAGCACGTTCGCGTTGTCGTGCTCGCGCAGGTCGAACACGATCGCCGGCCTGAAACCCGCGTGGCGGGCGAGCAGGACCCGCTTCACCATCCGGCGGATCTCGGTGTCGCCCGCCACGATCGCGACCGCGCGGCCGTTGCGGCCGGTGCTGCGCAGATAATTCAGCGCCGCGCGGATCGACACTTTCACGCACAGCAGCCCGACGATCGACAGCAGGCTCCACAGCGCGAACCAGCCGCGCGACACCAGCGCGGATTCGCGCGTCGTGAACACCAGCACGACGTTCATCGCCTGCACGGTCACCCAGGCGAGCAGCGTGTTGAGCAGCAGCGCGAACACCGGTTTGCCGCGCCAGGAGCGGTAGACGTCGAACAGCGGGAAGATCACGAGCGACAGCGCGACCGCGGAGCCGACCAGCAGGGCCTGGAGGTCGGAGAAGCCGCTCGCGGTGTCGAACCGCAACAGATGCGCGAGCGCGGCGGCGAGCAGGATCAGACAGACGTCGGCGAGTTGCGACAGGGTGGGAATCATGCGGCCTTCCCCGTGACGGCGCGGCGGCGCGCCGTCGCGCGATACTCGGTGGGAGACATCGCCAGGCGCTGGCGGAACAGCTTCGCGAGTCGATCCCCGCAGCCGAGCCCGGCGCGACGCGCGATCTTGTCGACCGGCAAGTCCAGGTCGGCGAGCAGCGCGCAGGCGAGATCGAGACGCGCACGCAGCAGATACTCGGACGGCGTCACGCCCATCTCCAGCTTGAAGCGGCGCAGAAAGTTGCGCTCGCTCATCGACGCCATCTGCGCGGCGTCGGGGATCGACAGGCACTGTTCGCAATCCTCGCGCATCCGGTGCGCGACGGCTTTGATCGGTTCGCTGATGCGCACCGGCAGCGTGTCGGGCCATGCGTCCGGCGCGACGGTGAAGCGGGCGGCCGTCAGTTGTTGCGCGACGCGCGTGGCGAGCCCGGCGTTCGACGTGCGACGCACCAGCGACAGCGCGTGGCCGGCGGCATCCGCGCACGGCGCCTCGTCGGCGCCCCGCACCGCGGGCATCGCGACGAGCGCGAGACCCTCGCGGTAGGCGGTCTCGCGGGCGTCCGGGCGCGTGAGCAGCTGCCGCCAGTCAAGCGCTTCGCCAGCGGAGCGGGAACGCGATGCATCGCCGACGACGAACAGCATGTCGAAACAGCCCGCGTGCCGCAGGTCGGCGCGCTCCGTCCACGTACACATGCCGGAACGCGAGCGCACCGCCCCGCCCCGCGCGGACAGCCAGTTCACCACGTAGGGCCGCGCGCCCGGCCCATGCAGGCGGTTGGCGAGATCGAAGATTTCGGCCACGTTGCTCGCGTCGAGCAGCGGGAAGAGATCCTGCAGCAGGATGCCGATCTGCCAGGTGACGCGGGCCGGCGCGGAAACGGCGGCCTGAGGAACGCAATCGACGAGTGCGGAAAAATCGGCTGTATGGTCCATTGAAATCCCACAAGATATTTACGGATGCCTTTCTGGGATTGAATGTTAAAGCCAGTAAATCCACGAGCCGATAGCGGCGTCGGATCAAGCCTGTATATTGTCGGATTCCAGCAGGTATTTGCCGCAACGTGAAAATCCCGAGCGCCGGCACTAAATAAATAGCGTAATTGTCGTTAATTTTTGGATTCTCTTTAAGCGTCTTCAGCGAGACGAGAGCGTGTAGCCGCGACGGACAAGGCAGGCGAAACGGCAGGAATATCGATGCGCCATTCGAAGCAAATGCTCGGCTTTCCTTAGCCGGCGGCCCTGGGACGCCTATGCTCGACCGACCGGCGATCGCGTCGGCGCCGCTCGCCGCTTTACACGTGACGATGGCGAATGCGAGTCGCGATGTCTAACCGATTCAAATGATATTGACAATTATCGAAATGACAGCGCTTGTCCTGAATCAATTTCCCCGGACGCCTTTAACCATGAAATCCGGCGCGTTTTGATTTGACCGAACAGTGAGCCGAGATCGGTGCTCGCGGTAATCTTTTTCGGATACGATTCATGGGTGCTAGTGAACGGCGCCAATTATCTTGCGCCGGTTTGAACCGGGTCTCGAAGATTTTTCTTGAACCCGAATAGCCTGTTGAGGCTCGCTATTTTTCCCACCGGACGCACGCACTCGACTGACAGGGTCGATGCCGGCGTATTTCCGGTTGCCATTGATCCTCCCTGAAGCGATCCACCGTGAAGCGAGTGGCAAGGGCGCGGGCGAAACCTTGCGATGAAGAAGCGATTGACCGACGAGCAGATCATCCGCGCCTTGCGCCAGGCCGAGAGTCGGGATGAACCGGTGAAGGATCGATGCAGACGCCACGGCATCCCGGTACAGGCGTTCTATCGTTGGCGCAACACGTTCGGCGGCATGAACGTGGCCGACGCGCGTCGGCCAACCGCTTGCCCCTCCTCGCGAGGGTATTCGCACGCGGTCTGAACTTTCGCCTCCGTCGATTGCCGTCCGTCAGCGGTCGCGGCGAACCGCCGTTCGACTCGGCTATCCGCCCTCGCGCCTCCAACGGTTCGATCGGCGGGTTCGGATCGGCAGGCGATACCCTCGATCATCCNATTGCCGTCCGTCAGCGGTCGCGGCGAACCGCCGTTCGACTCGGCTATCCGCCCTCGCGCCTCCAACGGTTCGATCGGCGGGTTCGGATCGGCAGGCGATACCCTCGATCATCCACGAAGCACCCAAAAAAATGGTTCATCGCGGATTACCGGGGAAGGCAGCGCGGATCTTGAGGAAGAAGTATTGCTCATCCCGGTAGCCGTAGGC